>JAZREF010000060.1:0-23976 GCA_045660625.1 Acutalibacteraceae bacterium | reverse complement strand
GTGTGACAGCAGCGACAGCTATATCGGTCACATTGAGAATGCACGCGGCATTCCAAGCCTGGAAATGGTAGTTAAAATTGCAAATGCTCTGGAAGTTACAGTTGATCAACTTCTAAGCGAGAGCTATAAGAATCCTGAGGTTATATATCTCAGGGAAATTGCTGAGCGTATCGAAAAATATCCGGTATCCCAGCGAATTCAAGCATGCGAAAGTCTAAAAGACTTCCTTGAGTCACTTGAAAAGTTTGGGAAGAAGTGACAAGGAGAGTCCTATGATGCGGAGAAACAGCTAAAAAGAACGGCAACACCTTCAAGAGAAAAAAGCACATAAACGGAACCGACAATAATTGGACGGTTCTAAAACTACGCCTTAATAAGCGGTCGTACTATGCGAAAGTATGGTATGGCCGCTTTTTATATTCTCTGAAAGGAGGTGATTCCCATGTTCTGATTGCTGTGATCCTGACTGTAAAAATCAATACAAATTCACGGCATGCCACTGCGGCATGTTGTAAATATAGTTGCATTGCTCAGTGGCGTGCCCAAAGGAGGCATGACATTGACAAAGCAAAAATTTCCAGATGAGCGAGATGAGCTCCGCGCTGAATTTACAGTGTGGCTCGACACGTTGATACGACGTGCAAAGCTTGACTATCTTCGGAAGAATACCATTCCAATTGATGTTGTCTCATTGGAAGATCTTCACGAGGATAATTACCCCGTTGTTGAGGACGAGTGGATGAATCACCTTTTGCCGCAGGAAGACGATTTTAATTTTGAGCAGGAGCGCCTTGCGAACGCATATGCTCAGTTACCTCTTCTCAGAAAGCAGATACTAAAATTGCTTTTTGTTCGGGACTTAAAGGTGAAAGAAATTGCTAAAATGCTTAATTGCTCGCCTAACTTTGTTTCCGATCAGAAGCGTAGAGCTCTTGAGGCACTACGTAGAAAGCTTGACGAAGGTGGTGATGAGAATGGATAGAGACCTATTTCGAATCACCCTTCAAGGCGCTGTCGCGGGAAATCACGATGATTTTCTCAAGATAATTGCCTTATATGAGCCACTTATTAGAAGCCACTGCTTCATAAACGGGAAATATGACGAGGATCTGCATCAGTATATTTTGATGCATATTGCGTTAAAAATCAGCAAGTTCATTATCTGACAGTGATGCTCCGGATTTCGGTCCGGAGCATTTTTTTGAAAAATTTTTTTGGAATTGCCATATTTCGAATTTTCCTTACGTGTTTCCCTGTGAAAGCATCCCTATGCTGGAGTCGCACCTTGACAATCGAATAGTCCAGAACCGGTACATTCCATTTTCGCTGAGCGCCTATCCGTCTGCCTGGCAAGCAGAACCATGAGTAACAATATGCGGGTGGCTCCTGCATTCCGCCAAGACGCGAATTTGGGACAATGATACTTCCGTAACTCGCGGTCCGGCCACAATGAAGGCGGGAAGGTGGAACTCCTATGGACCTGTTCGCTGCAGGCGCCGGGTGGACGTTAAAATCATTCTTATCGAATATACCAAGAAAAATATGGTAATAATAAAGTTGTAAAATCAATTCCCGGGAGGTGTAATGAATTATGAAAGAACCCAGACCTGATCTATCTGAATTAGTTGACATCCGTGATGTCGTTATTGATAAAAGCCTTCCATTAGAAGACCGAGTAAAATCCTATGTCGAGCAAATCAAAAATCCCTACTGCTTTAAAGTTGGCGATGTCGTGGTGAGGGTATCCTATGCAGGCAAGGATAAAACTCTTACCGATAGCTTCACCGCTATGATTGCTTCGATGTGATGGAAATAATTACTATGGATAATTTTAATGAAACGGCTGGATTTCTTTGAGGCTCCGTGCTATAATGATGCACGGACAAGATCAGCGATAACTCCAGTTGTTTATTCGTAACTCGAATAATACAGGAAGGAGTGGCGCTATGAATATGCATATAGACCAAACATTTAAGGTCGCCATTTATCTTCGTTTATCGAGAGAGGATGGCGACCTTTCGCATTCTTCGGGAGCGAAGAACGAGAGTAACAGTATCAGCAACCAAAGACTGCTGATATACAGCTTTCTAAAGAGCCATCCCGAGCTCGAAGTTTACGGAGAGTACAAGGATGATGGTGTCAGCGGTTCTACTTTTGACCGTGCAGATTTTCAAAGAATGATGGATGATATTGATGCCGGGAAAGTGAACTGCGTCATAGTTAAGGATCAGTCTCGCTTTGGGCGTGACTATATTGAGGTGGGAAAATATAAAGAAAAGATATTCCCACAAAAAGGAGTTCGTTTTATAGCCATAAATGAGGGCTATGACTCGGCCTCGGCCTCCTCTTCTGACGATATGGCGTTTACAATCAATAGCTTTGTGCATGATTTTTATATTCGCGATATTTCAAAGAAGATTAGGTCCCATTTGGAAACAAAGATGAAGAATGGTGAATACACATCAAACTTTGTTGTTTTTGGATATGCAAAGGATCCCAAAAACAAAAACAAACTTATAATTGATCCCTACGCAGCAGAGGTTGTACGGGACATTTTCAGTTGGAAGATCGAAGGGCTTAGCCCTCAAAATATAGCAAACAAACTTAATTTATTGGGAATTCCATCTCCTGCAGAGTACAAAAAGCTTTGCGGAATGAATTATAAATCCGGTTTTCAATCTGAACAGAGATCCACGTGGAGTCACGGCTCTGTTCGGAGAATTCTTCGTAACGAAATCTATACGGGTGTTACGATTCAAGGAAAAAGCACGAGTCCGAATTATAAGACAAAGGTTAGAATCCGCAAGGACGAAAGCGAATGGTTTCGTGTTGAGGGAACCCACGAGTCGATTATATCCATCAGAGATTTTAAGATGGTGCAAGAGCTCCTGAAAGAAGATACCCACAGTTTTGATGCTGACGGCACTGCTCCCGTGTATGGTGGAAGAATATTCTGTGGCGACTGTGGAGCACCTGCTGTTCGAAAGACGCACAATGCATATGGTAGGCGGTATGTGTACTATGTTTGCAAGGCACATAAGCAAAATAAGTATGTATGCAGCAAGCACACGATCCGCGAGGATATTTTGGATCAAGTCGTGTTCGAAACAGTAAAGCAGCACGTCGCACTGCTATTGGATGTTGATAAAGCCCTACACAAGTTTGAATCAATGTCTTGGGAAAAGAACAAGATCCAAAAGATTGAGGATAATATCGCTGTTCAAAGCGAGCTTGTACAAAAGAACAATCTGCTAAGAATGGGTATTTATGAAGATTTCAAGGCGGGATTGTTAGACCGTGCGGAATATGACACGTTAAGAGCAGAAATAAGCGAGCGTATAGAAGATGCCGAAATAGCCATTGAGCATCTGAAGCAAGAGCTCAGAGAGCTTACTGAAGGTGTAACAAGCCAACAGGAATGGATTGCTCAGTTCCGCCAGTACGAGAATATCTCAATTTTGTCGCGTAAAACCATCATGCATTTGGTTGAACGTATTAACGTTTTTGAGGACTCGACTATCGAGATTGTTTTCCGGCACCAAGACCAAATCAGTGAAATAATGGAGTTCATTACAGAACAAGAAAGAAAATATAAAATCATAACAATGCCAAGATTGGAGGTGGTATAATGGCTCGAATTTCAAGAAAGTCCGATTCTCACAAAAAAATTGAAAGTAAAATAGATCCCGAAAGCTTCCGCACTGCTATATATGTTCGACTGTCTGTAGAAGATAACGGCAAAGAGGATGCGGATTCTCTTGAAAATCAGATTGCATTACTTCAGGATTATTTGCGTAACCACCCAAATCTAAAGTTAGTTGAGATCTATTCAGACAATGGGTTTACAGGTACTGATTTTGACAGGCCAGCATTTACACGGCTTTTTGCGGACGTGCAAAAAGGACGAATTAACTGTATTGTTGTAAAAGACTTCTCAAGACTTGGACGAAATTATATTGAAACCGGAGAGTACCTGGAGAAGATCTTTCCGTTCTTGGGGGTTCGCTTCATATCCGTAAATGATGGTTATGATAGCTCCTCTGCCAACGCCGGCGCCTTACTTGCAGCGTCGCTCAAAAACCTCATCAACGATATGTATGCCAAGGATATTTCGAAGAAGATATGCTCCACAATGAAGGACAAGCGCCTTCGCGGAGATTATATCGGCAACTATGCACCGTATGGGTATCTTAAGGATGAGAAAAACAAAAACAAGCTGGTTATTGATCCTGAAATCGCACCAATTGTCGTTGAGATATTTGAACTGCGTGCGCAGGGTACTGGAATTGAGGCAATGTGCCGTATTCTAAATGAGAAGGGCTATCCCTCACCCGGCAGGTTACGTTATGAGCGCGGGATTATTACAAATAACAATAAGAAAGGGAGTGCATTGCCCTGGAACCGACATGTGCTGAAGGACTTGCTTCTTAATGTGGCTTATATCGGAAACTTGGCCCAGGGGCGTAGTGCGCAATGTTTATATAAGGGCCAGAAATTCCACTGGACAGACAGTTCCGAATGGGATGTCGTGTACGACACTCACCCCGCAATAATATCTATTGAACTGTGGGAAAAGGTCCAAGAGGTTAACAGCAAAAGCACAAGGGCAGCAAAGGAGTCACACGGTAAATACGCACACCTGCCCAAAAGGGTGAATCCATATGGTTCTGTTATTAGGTGCGCAGATTGCGGTCGTGTGCTCAAATATGTTCGAGGATACTCAAAGCCTACTAAGGACGGTACTGTAAAGGATTACTATAACTATAAGTGTCCCCAGAACATCGAACTGGGTGACAGTGCTTGTCCCAAGAAGAATATACGTGCTGATGAGCTGGATGCTATCGTTCTTGACGTAATTCGAAAACAGATGGATTTGTTCTTAGACACCAAGAAGACGCTGGCGCAGTTAATCGCGATTGAAAAAGAAAGAACAAAGTATAATGCCCCTTTGAACCGGGTAATTGATATCCAGGAACAGCTTGAGAAGAAGAAAAAAGCCTTTTCTTCGCTGTATTTTGACTATAAAGAAGGAATCCTTTCCCGACGGGAATATCTTTCTGTACGAGAAACCTATCAGTTGGAAATTGCTGCGTTGGAGCAACAGTTGTCTGAAATGCAGTCTACACGCTCACGAACAAGAAAGGTTGAGATGGGTGCTCATAAGTGGGAGTCTCTTGTTAAGAAATATCGCAAAGTTAAAAGTGTGACTCCGGAGCTTATTGAAGCTATGGTTGAGGAAATCAGGTTCCACACAGATGGCTCTATTGATATCGACTTCAAATACATGAATGAATTTGAAGAAATGTTCCAAGAGTGCGAGCGCATCAAAAAGGAGGTTGCTTAAATTGGACAATAAACTATTAGCATTATATCTCCGATTATCTTTAGAAGATGTTGATTCGCGAAAAGGAGGTACAGACGAAAGCAATAGTATCACAAACCAACGCAGTGTGCTTACCAACTATATCAAAAATCACCCCGAATTAAAGGACATGAAGACGATAGAGTTTGTGGATGATGGATATACCGGCACTAATTTCGATAGACCCAATTTCAGGCGAATGATGGATATGGTTCGTCGCAGTGATATCGCCTGTATCGTTGTAAAGGATCTGTCACGCTTTGCGAGAAACTATATTGATTCCGGCGAGTATCTTGAACACATCTTTCCTCTGCTTGGTGTACGATTTATTGCGATCAATGATAATTACGATAGTAACAAGTACATTGGCACTACAGGCGGTATGGATGTAGCGTTTCGGAATTATATGCATCAGTTGTACAGTGCAGATATTTCCCGAAAAGTGAAAGCGACGCAACATATGCTGATGCAAAAGGGTCAATATGTCAGTCATTGTCCTTACGGTTATAAAAAACCGAAGGGACAAAAGCACAAAATGATTCCCGATCCGCAAACGGCACCCATAGTTAGAAATATATTCTTATGGACTATTGAGGGTAAAAAGTCAACCGAGATTGCAAGAATGCTCAATGAGCGTGGTGTACCAACGCCAATGCAGACGAAGAAGACCAAAAAGCGCAAGAATATGACGAACGACGTTATGTGGAGCCATCAGGCGGTTATTCGCATCATTAAGGATTATAAATATACCGGAGCTATGGTTTCGTTTAAGTGCTACAATGAGACTATACGAGCAAAGGCACAAACGCGTAATGCTCCCGAGAACTATGTAATCAACGAAGATATGCATGAGGCTATCGTCACACACGAAGAGTACTACGCAGCCAATGATGCTTTGCGGAAAGTCAAGACGCACACAAAGGTAAAAACTGACCGTCGTGATAGAGTGTATTACTGCGGACACTGTGGTCGCCGCTTACGAAAGACGTTCGGGTCTGACGAATATTATTCCTGTGCGACACCTTTATATATAAAGGGCGCACCCTGCACCGGACTCAAATGGAGCAGAAGTGCAATTGAAGAGGTTGTTCTTTTAACCTATAAAAGGCAGATTCATTTGATATCCGAACAGTACGAGGAAGAAAAGGCCAACCAAAAGCCCAGTGTGATACCTGCTCTAAAAACAAAACACAAATCCATAACGATTCAAATCAAAGGAATCAGCGGTGAGGTTGCAGCTCTTTATGAGAAATATCGGTCAGATAGAATCAGCAGAGATGAATTTGTAAGAAAGAAGCAATTATTAGCTGAAGAGAAAGAAAAGCTGCAGAGTGACCTTTCGATTGTAGAAACAGAAATTGAGAATGCAGTCAATGAAGAACGTAAGGAAGCAGAAAGTCTACACGCCATGGAGCAGATCGTTTCTCTTACAGAACTCGATGATGAAGTTTTGGCGTCAAGAATGTATGACGACATAGAGAAAATTACTGTAAGAGATAACAGTTCATTAGATATAAAATGGAAGTTTGATGTTGACTACAGTAAGAGCTACCCGTAATATAGAAACCGGCAGAAATTCTCCGGTTTCTATTATTTTTTGGGTTCTTGGTGTTTTTATACCTCGTTCTATACCTTTTTCGGAAAAGTTAAAAAGCCCCAAAAACCCTGTAAAATAAAGGATTTATAAAACTCTTGGTGAATACTTGACACGTGGAGATGATTTGGGGAGAGTCGTAATTCCAAAAGAAATCCGACGGACTATGCGAATTCGTGAGGGTGATCCGCTGGAGATCTTTACCGAGAAGGACGGCGAGGTGGTGTTCAAAAAATACTCCCCCGTGGGGGAGTTGTCCCCCTTTGCGGTGCAGTACGCCGACGTGCTCAGTCGCGCCTGTAATATGACGGTGCTGGTGTGCGACCGCGACCACGTCATCGCCGCCGCAGGGCAAAACCGCAAGGAATTCTACGAGCGGCGGGTGTCGGCGGGGCTGGACGAGCTGATGGAGGGGCGGCAGACCTTTGTGGCCCAGGCGGGCGGCGCCCGCCTGCAGCCGGTGGAGGCGCTGAGCCGCTATGCCGCGGTGGCCAGCCCCATCATCGCCGGCGGGGACGTCACCGGCGCGGTGTGCCTGCTGCAACCCGAGAGCGGCACCGTCCCCACCGAGGGGGATGTGCGGCTGGCACAGGTGGCGGCGGCATTCCTCGGCAAGCAAATGGAAGAATGAGGCGTCTTTCAGTCCCTGCTTGCCGCAGTTTGCGTAACAAACACCCGACACGGCGTGTCGGGTGTTTTTGCGTCCTGGCTATTGCCAAATGGGCGGGCATCTGCTATGATGGTGACATACTTTTAATGACGCGAGGACGCCGAAATGACACCTACACCCACCGCGAAAAAGGCAGGGTCGCTGCTGCCGATCATACTGGCGCTGGCCTGGCCCACCATGCTGGAGCAACTGCTGCAAACAGCCGTGCAATACATCGACACGGCGATGGTGGGGTCGCTGGGAACCGCCGCCACTGCCGCCGTAGGTGCCACCACCACCGTGAACTGGCTATTCGGCAGCACCATCTCCGCCCTGGGGGTGGGATTTTTGGCCTACATCGCCCAAGCGCGGGGCGCCGGACGGGACGAGGACGCCCGCCGCGCCACAGGTCAGGCGGTGCTGGCCGTGCTGGTGTGCGGCGCGCTCTTCACCGCGCTGACGCTGGGGCTCAGCCCCTACATCCCTGCCTGGATGCAGGTGGACCGCGACATCCGCCCGCTGGCCTCCCGCTATTTCTTCATCCTATATACGCCGATGCTGGCCCGCGTGGCCACCATCCTATTCGGCACGGTGCTGCGCGCCGCCGGTGACACCAAGACACCGATGAAGGTGGGCATCTGGGTGAACCTGATCAACGTGGTGCTCAATTTCCTGCTCATCTACCCCACCCGCACCGTGACGGTGCGTGGAGTGGCCATTCTCATCCCCGGCGCGGATTGGGGCGTGGTTGGCGCCGCCGTAGCCAGCGCCGTCTCCTTCGCCGTGGGCGGCGTGCTCATCACCGTGGCGCTGTGGCGCCACCCCCTACTCTCCCCTCGCGGGCAATCCATCCGCCCTGACTGGCAGGTGCTGCGCCCCTGCCTGAAGGTGGCGCTGCCCAACGCCCTGCAACGATTCGGCACCTCCTTCGGCTATGTGGCCTTCGCCTCGATGGTCAACTCGCTGGGCGAAATCTCCACCGCCGCCCACACCATCGCCAACACGGTGGAGTCCGCCTTCTACATCCCCGGATACGGTATGCAGGCGGCCGCCGCCACCCTGGCAGGCAACGCCCTGGGCGCCAAGGACGCAGGCGGCATCCGCCGTCTGGGTCGCACCATTTTGGCCGTCGAGGCGGCGCTGATGGTGGTGTCGGGCGGGCTGCTCTTCGCCTTTGCTCCGGATATGATGGCGCTGTTCTCCGACGACCCCGAGGTGATTCGCCTGGGCGCTATCGTGCTGCGGATGGTGGCGCTGTCCGAGCCCTTCTACGGCGTGTCCATCATCATCGAGGGCATGCTGCAGGGCATGGGCCACACCCTCTACCCCTTTGTGTGCAACATCACGGGTATGTGGGGGGTGCGCATCGTGGGCACCTATCTCTGCACGCGGATGCTGACCTACGGCCTCACCGCCGCCTGGGGATGTATGATCGCCCACAACCTGCTGCTGTTCCTGCTGTTTACGGCGTATTATCTGTCAGGGCGTTGGAATCCCCTGCGCAAACAAAAGAAATAACAAAAAAGGAAGCTCTGTGTGACACAGAGCGTCCTTTTTGATTACATAAACTTGAAAAGCAGCCACGCGATACCGAACACGAGGGCCAAGCCTGCGCCGAACACGGCGGTGGGTAACAACATCATACAAAACGCGTCAAAGAAAGTGGTCATCTTATCCTTGAACGAGGTGTAAGAGGGGCCGTTGTCGCGGAAAAACTTGGACGCGCCGCCCTGAATACCGGACATATCCGCAATGGTGCGGCCGTCGTCCACGTAGACGGTCTTCGCTTTCTTCTCCTTCTTCTCAGCCACGATTAGGCCTCCTCAGAGGTCTCCTCCAGCAGATGACAAGCAGCGAAGTGGCCCTCTTCGTACTCCTTATACTCCGGCACCACGTGCTTGCAAATTTCCTTAGCATAGGGGCAACGGGTGTGGAAGCGGCAACCCTTGGGCGGATTGGCGGGAGAAGGAATATCGCCACCCAGCGCGATGCGCTGCATCTTGTTGGTGGGGTCGGGGTTGGGAACGGCGGAGAACAGCGCCTTGGTGTAGGGGTGCAAGGGATTGGTGAAGATGGCCTCCTTGGAGCCGAACTCCATCATACCGCCCAGGTACATAACACCAATCTTGTCGGAGATGAACTTAACCACCGACAGGTCGTGGGAGATGAACACGTAAGCCAGGTTCATCTCGCGCTGCAATTCCTTCAGCAGGTTGATGATCTGGGCCTGAATGGACACGTCCAGAGCGGACACGGGCTCGTCGCAGATCACCAGCTTGGGGTTGACCGACAGAGCGCGGGCGATGCAGATACGCTGACGCTGGCCGCCGGAGAACTCGTGGGGATAGCGCTCGAAATAGTAGTCGCGCAGACCGCACTTATCCATCAGATCCAGTACGTAATTCTTCACCTGATCCTTGGGCACAATGTTGTGCACCTTGACCGGCTCGCTCAGCAGGCCGCCCACGGTGTCTCGGGGGGGCAGAGAGGAGTAGGGATCCTGGAAGATGATCTGCATCTGCTTACGGATGTCGCGCATCTGGGAGGACTTCAGGTGGGTGATGTCCTTGCCATCAAAGATGATCTGGCCGCCGGTGGGCTCGTGCAGCTTCAGGATGGCGCGGCCGGCGGTGGTCTTACCGCAGCCGGACTCGCCCACGATACCCAGGGTCTCGCCCGCCTTCAACTTGAAGGAGATGTCATCCACCGCCACCAGCTCGCGGGTGACCTTACCAAACAGAGTCTTCTGAATGGGGAAGGTCTTACGCAGGTGACGAACCTCCAGCACGCAGTCGGGGTCGAAGGGCTGAGCCAAATCTTCCTTAATCTGCGCCTCGCGGCGAGCCTTGAACTCCGCCGCCAGGGCGGCGTCGTCGTAGACGGGGGCCTCTACCTCCGCGGGAGTCTCCTCCACGGGGGTGGTGACGATCTTTTCATCAGTCATTGTGGGCCTCCTCTCCGTACAGGTGGCACGCCACGAAGTGGGTGGGGCTTACCTGCACCATCTCGGGATACTCGCCGTTGCAGCAAGCGGTGCACTGAGAGCAGCGCTCCTTGAAATAGCAGTGATTGGGCATATTGGTGGGGTTGGGCACGTTGCCGGGGATGTTGTACAGCTCGGCGCCGTCGTCCAGAGTCATGGTGGGCTTGGACTTCTGCAGGCCGATGGTGTAGGGGTGGCGGGGGTCCTGGAAGATCTCCATCACGGTGCCCTTTTCGATGACCTTACCCGCGTACATAACCACCACGTAGTCCGCCATCTCGGCGATGACGCCCAGGTCGTGGGTGATCAGCAGGATAGAGCCGTCGATCTTGTTCTTGATATCCTGGAGCAGCTCCAAAATCTGAGCCTGAATGGTCACGTCCAGAGCGGTGGTGGGCTCGTCGGCGATGATCAGACGGGGCTGAGCCGCCAGAGCCATAGCGATCATCACGCGCTGGCGCATACCGCCGGACAGCTCGTGGGGGAACGCCTTATACACGTTCTCGGGGATGATGCCAACCAGGCGCAGCATCTCGTAGGACTTCTCCTTAGCCTGCTCCTTGGTGGCGCCGGGGATGTGGATGAGGGTGACCTCGTCCAGCTGCTGACCGATGGTGAACACGGGGTTCAGAGAGGTCATAGGCTCCTGGAAAATCATAGAGATCTGCTTACCGCGCAGACGGTGAATCTCGCGGATGGGCATCTTGGCGATGTCGTAGATCTTCTCCTCCACCTCGAAGGAGCCATCCTCGGCCAACACGGGGTTGCCCTTGGCGTCCTTCTTGATATCCTTAGACTGGAAGCGGATGGAACCGCTGACAATCTGGCCGGTGGGGCCCTGAATCAGGCGCATAACGGACATACTGGTAACCGACTTGCCGCAGCCGGACTCGCCCACGACGCCCACCACAGAGTGCTTGGGCACGTTGTAGGACACGCCGTTGACCGCCTTGACCACGCCCTGCTCGGTGTAGAAGTAGGTGTTCAGGTCTTCGATCTCCAGAATGTTGTCGGGGTCCTTCATCTCAGAGAGGAACTCGGACTCGGGAGCCTTACGGTTCTTGTAGGCCTCCAAGCGCTTGATCTCCTTGGCGTTGGCCTTGGCGATCTCACGGATCTCACGACCGGTTAAATAACCGCGGTTAGCTTTTTCATTTTTACCGGCCATAATTATCTCCTCGCTTTCGGGTCGAGGGCGTCACGGAGACCGTCGCCCACGAAGTTGAAGCCCAGCACGGCAATGACGATGCAGATACCGGCGGGAACCCATACAAAGGGATAGTTCTGCAGGATGTCCGTGTCGTTGATGACGTTGATCATGGTACCCCACGCCGCATAGGGAGCGGGAACACCCAGATTCAAGTAAGACAGGGTGGACTCGTACAGAATCATGCTACCCAGAGACAGCGTCATCTGCACGATGAGCTGGGGCATCACGTTGGGAACCAGGTGCTTGAAAATCTTGCGGCCGGTGGAGTAGCCCATCGCCTCGGCGGCCACCATAAACTCCTGCTCGCGCAGGGACAGGATCTGGCCGCGGACCAGACGGGCGGTACCGGTCCAGGAGATGAAGGTCAGGTAGACCATCATCAGGTAGATGCGGTATTCCTTAGGCACGTTGGCGGCCTCCAGCAGGGTGTGGATGATCAGCAGGATCGGCACACCGGGCAGGCACATCAGAATATCGCTCAAACGCATAATCAGGTTGTCAATCCAGCCGCCGAAATAACCGGAGATGCCGCCCAGCACCACACCCAGGATGGTGATGAGGAACACGGCCAGGAAACTGACGATCAGAGAGATACGACCGCCGTACATCAGACGCACGAAGATGTCGTAGCCCTCCTTATCCGTGCCCAGCAGGTGCTGGCCGGAGGGACGGGAGAAGGAATTATCCTTCAGCTGGGTCTCGGTGGTCTGGTAGACGGTGTAGGTGACACCGTTCACCGTATAGGTGCTCTCGGCGGTGGCGTAATCCAGGCGACCGGTCTCATCCAGCTCGGTCTCGCCCCACTTGCCGTTGCCGGGGGTGTAGGTCTCCACCTGAACGCCGTTGATGGTCTCTTTATGCATCGACTCGGCGAAGAAAACGGGGCCCACAAAGCTGAACAGGAACAGGCCGACCACCATAATCAGGCCAACGATACTCAAACGAGAGCGGAAGAAGCGGCGAATCACCATACGGGTGGGAGACATCAGCTTGACGTTGCGGTCCAGGGGCACGTTGTCCTCGGATTCCTCGACGGTCTCCTCGACGGTCTCCTCGGCGGGGGTCTCCTCAACCTCTACGGCCTCGGCAGACAGGGCGTCAGCGTCCACGGGAGCATCCACCGGCTCCTCCACGGGCAGCAGGGTATCCTCCTGCTCCGCAAACAGAGTCTTATTCTCTTCCATACACGCTCACCTCACTCCAGCTTAACGCGGGGGTCAACCACCGCGTACATCAGGTCCGCCAGCAGCACGCCGATAACGCTCAGCATGGCCAGGAACATATTGTAACCCATAATAAAGGGGATGTCGCCGCGATTCATCGCGTCCAGAGCCACGTTACCGATACCGGGCAGGTCGAACACCTGCTCGGTGATGATGGCGCCGGAGAACAGCATGGGCAGCAGACCTGCCATAGAGGTCACCAGCGGGATCAGGGTGTTGCGGAAGGCGTGCTTGTTGATAACCACGCGCTCCTTCAGACCCTTGGCACGGGCGGTACGGATGTAATCGGAATTCAGCACCTCCAGCATATTGGTACGGGTCATACGCATACGCGCACCGATGCTGAGGATGACGATGGTCAAAATGGGGATCACCATATGCCGCACGTAGTCAATCAGCAGATTGATGCCGGTATTGGTGACAGAGGCGTCGATCAGACCCGAGGGCGGGAACCAACCCAATTTCAGCGCCAGCATATCCTTCAGGATATTACCGAAGAAGAAGGAGGGCAGCGAGATACCGACCATAACCAGCACGGTGACCAGATAGTCACGCAGGCTGTACTGGTGGGTAGCCGCGGTGATGCCCAGAGGGATGGCGATAAGGAACTCGAAAATGGTGGCGATGAAGGCCACGGCGAAGGAGATACCCATCTTCTCGACGATGATGTCGGTCACGGGACGGCTGTACACAAAGCTGGTGCCCAGATCAAACTTGCACAGGGCGCCCAGCCAGTTGACGTAACCCTTCAGGATGCCCATAAAGGAGTCGTCGCCCAGACCGTACATCTCATACATGGCCTGCACCATGGACTCGTCCACGGTAGCGCCGCCACGGCTGATGGCGTCAATCTTACTCTGAATAAAATCGACCGGCATCAGACGGATGAGGAAGTAGATAATCATCGACACGCCCAGCAGAATCAGCACTGCCAGAGCCAGTCGTTTTACAATATACTTAAACATAAGATCCCCCGATGTTTCGTAGGATTTTTCGCCTGTCCCCTCCCGTGGGAGGGGACGGCGGCAATACGATCAATTAGTCAGCGAACGCCACTTCCCAAATGCGGTCCAGGGGAGAAGAGAAGGGGTTGATGTCGCTGCTGGCGGGCAGGCTGCTCTCCTTGATGACGTTGGAGTTGTAAGCATACACCACGCTACGCTGATAGACGGGCAGCTCGATGGCCAGATCCAGAATGTAGCCCATGGCCTGCTCGTACAGGTCGGCACGCTCATTCTGGTCGTTGGTGGCGCGGGCGGCGTCGATCAGGTCGGCCAGGTTGTTCAGGATGTCGGTCTCCTCAAAGGTGCCGTTGGTCTTCAGGTAGGGATAGCCCCAAGCCTGAGTGGAGGTGGCGGTAGAATCCTTGTGATAGACCTGGTACATATCGGGGTCCAGAGCAGAGCCCCAAGCGGCGGCCCAAACCTCCAGAGAACCGGTGTTGATCTTGGTCAGAGCCTGGGTGTCGCACACCACCTCGACGTTCCAGCCCATGCTGTTCAGCAGAGCAGCGGCGTCACGGAACACCTTGTAGGTGGGGTGGTCGGTCAGGTTGGCACCGGCGATGGTGAACTTGACCTTCAGGTCGCCGGAGCCCTCGCTGACGCCGGCGGCGTTCATATAGTTCTTGATCAGGGTGCGGGCGCTCTCCTCGTCAAAGCGGCCGATGGCGGGGTACTCCTTACCGTTATCGTCGGCGGAGGCGCCGTCGGGATAAGCCCAGCTGACCTTAGACATAGGCCAGTAGATCTGGCTGGCGGTACCGGCACGGTAGTAGTCCAGAGCCAGAGAGGTGTTCATCGCGCACATAATGGCCTTACGCAGGTTGATGTCGGTCACCTTACCGGCGTTGATGCCGATGTAACCGTAACGCAACTGGTCGGTGGTCAGGGTGACCATACCCTTGCTCTTCAGGTTCTCCAACTTGTTGTAGTTGTCGTTGGTCAGAGCGGGAGAGATGTAGTGCACGTCGCCGCTCTCCAGGTTGGAGATGGCGTTGTTGGAGGTAACCACCTTGTAGCGCAGACGCTCGATCTTGGCGTTCTCCAGCTCAGCACCCACGGTGTGGAAGTTGTCGTTGCGCTTGAAGTACACAACGTTGTCGGAGAAGAAAGCGTCCTCAGCGGGGCTGTCGGAGTTGTTGCGGTCGGTCACCTTGTAGGGGCCGGCGCCCATGGGCAGCTTGATGTTGCGGGTGGACTGCACGATGTTCTTCATAAAGTCGAAGGAAGCGTACTCCACGCCGAACTGGTTGTTCTCAATGTCCATACCCACGGAGCTGCCCTGGCCATAATAGTGCTGGGGAGCCACGGTCAGAGCAAAGTTCCACACGGCCTTGGGGTCCACGTCCTCGATGGTGATGGACAGCACGTCGTGCTCGCTCTCGTTGGTGACGGTGCCGTCGGCGTTGTGGCCGGAGGCGATGGTGTAGGTGTTGCCGTTGACGGTGATGGTCTCACCGGCGCGGTCAGAGTGACCCAGAGACACGATGCCGGAGATGTTGGGCACAGCCAGACCACCGTCGGTGCCGTTCTCGTGCAGGATGACTTCCTTAGCCTGAGCGGTGTACTCATTCATCAGCTTGTTGGCGGTAGCCCACATAGTCAGAATGGCGTTCAGCTCACGGGAAACCTTATCGTTGTAGACGTACTCGATGGCCTCCTCCTTGGTGTCCACGGTGGAGGGGTAGCCGGCCTTCAGGGTGTCGATCTTGGTGCGATCCACCTTGCCGTCGTCGCCGATGACGTACTTCACCTCGACGTAACCCTCGGTGTACATAAACTTGAACACCTCGTTGTTGAACTCGGAGTGAGACTTGTAGGGCTCGTCGGTGTAGGACTCCTGAGCGGCCACGTAGTCGGTGCCCAGCTCTTCCTTGAACAGCTTCAGGGCCATCTCGTAGTCAGCCAGCAGGTTGGCGTTGGAGACAGAGTTGGGGTCGTTGGAGATGGCAGACTTGTAACCGGAGGACAGAGAATGAGCCAGGATGGCATTCTTCATGTCGGCGTAGGGAACCTCGCCCAGAGCGGAGGCCTTCAGCAGACCGTCGAACAGGTTGTACAGCTCCATCAGACGGGCCTCAGCGCGGGTGTTGGCCTGCTCGTTGATCAGGTTGTCACCGCTATCGCTGGAGGAGGAGACGGTCTGGGTACGATACTCGTTCAGACCCAGAATCTTGGTGGAGTACAGGGTGTTGGAACCGGTGTACACGGGATCCAGATAGACGTAGTAGTTGAACAGCACGTCCTCCATGGTCAGGGGGTGACCGTCGGAGAACTTGATGCCGTTCTTCAGCACGAACAGATAGGTGATGGTGCCGTCGTCGTTGGTGACCAACTGATAATCCTTGGTCACAACGGGCTGATCCTCACCAAAGGCCACGACAACCTCTTTCTTAACGTTGTCGTAGTCGGCGCCCAGCATACCGATCTGGGTCATGGATACCACGGTGCCGTCAGCGGCAGCGGTGGAGAAGAAGGGGTTGAACAGACCGTCGGGCTGCTCCAGCATCACGACCAGAGCATCCGGCTTACCGCCCTTATTGCCGCCACAGCCGGCCAACATGCTCACGCACATCAGCGCGCTCAGCAGCACGCACAGAAATTTCCGTTTCACAAATATCGCTCCTTTTCAATTAATTATTCTTTGAATTCCACAGTGACCTCGTTGCCGTCCACCGTGATCTGCACGGTATCGGCGGCATCGCCCACAGCCTCGCAGGTGATCTCGGCGGTGATGCCGCTGGCATCGCCGGCGCCGCAAACCAAACCGATGGCGGCGTCATCCTTGAGGGTGCTCTTGCAGGCAGAGTCGATCTGCAGCGTACCCTTGACCGTCACGTTCTCGATGGTGGCGTCGGCAGACAGGGTGCCGGCCAGCACACCAAAGGTGGGGGCAGTCATACGAGTACCGCTCTGCAGGGTCAGGGTGATGTTGTCGAAGGTCACGTCGGTGAGGGCTGCGTCGGCGCCCAGGGTGCCGAACAGGCCGCTGGAAGGCTTCTGGAAGTTCTTCTGCAGCACGGACACGTTCTTGATCACGTGGCCGTTGCCCTCGATGGAGCCGTTGAAAGTGCCGGTGGTGAAGGCGGCAGGCCAAGTCACGTTGGCAAAGTCCAGATCGGCGTGCAGGACGTAGTGACCATTGAGGTTGGCGTTCTTAGCCAACTGCTCGGCGGTGTAGATGTGGTACCAGTCGCCGTCGATGTAATCGACGTACAGCTTGAGCACGGGGTTCTCCGCGGTGCCGGTGGCCTCGCTGAAGGTGCCGGGGTGGACAGCCTTGTCGCCCTCCACCGGCTTCAGGCCGGCCTGGTCGTAGTAGACCTTGCTGAAGGTCTTACCGCTGACAGAGGGGAACTGGTGCATATTCATCTTACCGGTCTTCTCATCCCAGGTGGGGATGGTCAGGTCGATACCGTCGTTGGGGTTGAACTCCTTGGTCTTCAGCACCTTATCGGGGTTGGCGCGGTCGATGAACTGCACCTCGAACAGGGGCGCCCAGGCTGCATACAGGGTCAGCACGGGGTCGCTGGAGGTGTAGTAGCCGTCCGGCTTCACGTCCACAGTGTCGGTGTTGAAGTCCCACTTGCGGGAGTAGGTGTAGATGGGGTTGCCGCTCTCGTCGGTGCCGGTCTGCTGGCGGTTGACGTACCAACCGGTCAGCACGTACTTGGCACGCTTGACGGCGAAGCTGTTGTTGGCGCCGCGGTTGGCGTCGTCGGGAGACAGCAGGGCGATCTTCACGGTGTCGGAAGAGCCGTTGGCCAGCTCCACGGGGTTGAAGGTGTCCACGATGGAGGTGGTGTTGACGTTATCGCCAAACTGGCCACCGTTGGCGTCAAACTTGACGGCAACGGTGAAGCCCTTGGCATCGTACTCGTCGTAAGGAGTCTTGCCGCCCAGATCGGCGGTGGCCAGCACCCAAATCGCACCGCCCAGCACCAGAGCGCCGGCGCAAATCCAGGCGATGGTCTTGATCAGGCGGGTGTTGAGAGGCTTGCGGGCCTTCTTCTCCTTCTTGGGGGCCTCGGCGGGAGTCTCCTCGGCGGGAGTCTCCTCAGCGACGGCCTCCTCGGCGGCGGCCTCCTCGATGGGAGCCTCCTCAGCCGGCACATCCTCGGCGGGGGTCTCCTCCACGGGAGCCTCCTCGGCGGGGGCGGCGGCCTTCTTCTTGAACAGCTTGTTCCACAGCTGCTTGAACCAGCCGGCGAACAGCAGGGACAGAGCCACCACCGTCAGCCACAGGTCCTTAGCGATGTGGGCGATGATCTTAGCCGCCTTGACAGCGTAGCGGGCGATCTTCTTGGCGGCCTTCTTCACGAAGCGCCAGACGATCTTCGCCAGCTTCTTGATGCGGCGGGGCAGTTTCTTGCAGAAGGCGCCGATGATGGCCAGCACCTTCTTGATGCGGCGAGGCAGCTTCTTCACGAAACGCTTGATGCGGGCGGGCAGCTTCTTCACGAAGCCGGGGATCGCCTTGACAAAGCGGACCGAGCGATCGGGCAGCTTGTCGAAGAAGAGCAGGGTGGCGTCCACCGCACTCTTGGCGGTCTTCTTGACGTTCTTGCGGGTCAGGATGCCCTTCTTGTGGCCCAGGATGGCCAACAGGATGATGGCGGCCTGTGCCAGGATGGCCAGCGTCCACCACAACCAAGCGAAGTTGCGATCGATGCAACCCACGTCGATGTCGTCGTTGCTCTGGTCGTCATCCTCATCCACAGAGGACAGCGCCTTGATACGCTGCTCAGCGGACAGCAGGACGTCGTAGTTGTACACCAGGGACTGCTGCTCCAGGGTGGCGATCTTGTTGTAGGCGGCGCGGGCAGCCTCAACCAGATAGCGATGATCCAGAGTCACGCGCTCGGGAATCTTCTTGATGGCGTTGATGGCGGCCATGGTCACGGAGTCGGGAGCCGCGGCGCCGTCAATGCGCAGGTCGAAGTAGTGGTTGTAGATGTAGTTCTCGTAGCCCTGACCATTGACAGGGCGCACCATGGTCAGCTTGCTCTCCACGTAGCCCACGTAGTCAACGAAGTTGGCTCCGTAGAACACGTTGGAGTACATACCGCCGGTGGCGTTCCACATAAAGTAGGGAACGATGCCCTGGCCGATGATGGCCACCTCGTTGCCGTCGTAGTCGGTGTAGTTACCGTAATCGCCGGCACCGGGAATGTGCTCGTAGCTCTCGTAGTAGGTGGGATCGAAGGCCTCCTCCAGGATGGGGGCGTCGTAGCTGCCGAACACCACGGTGCTCAGGCTATCGCACTCGTAGAACGCCTTATGACCCACGGCGGCCACGGTGTTGGGCAGGGTCACCATCTGCACGTCGGAGCCGGCGAAAGCCATGGCGCCCACGCGGACGGTGTCCTCCATCAGGACGGGGGTCTTCTCAACGCCGTTGTACACCACCAGCTCCCAACCGTTGGGAACGCGGGCGTACAGACCGCCCTCATAAACGGTGACGTTGTCGTTAATGGAGTAGTTGTAATTCTTCTCCTCGTACTTATTGCCGTTGAACTCGGTGACGTCCACCTGATAGAAGGGGGTCAGCACGCACTGAGCGAAGGGGTTGTCGCCGAAGGTGGTGATGGCGGTGCCCAGAGTCACCTTGAAGGGGGTGTACTCCTCCTTCATAAAGGCGTGGTCGCCCACCTTGACGGCGGAGGACAGGTCAGCCTCGGTCAGAGCGGAGTAGGCAAAGGCGTAGTTACCGATCTCGGTGACCTTGCCCAGATTCTCGGTGGCGGTCAGCTGCTCGCAGTAGGAGAAGGCACCCTCGCCGATGACAGCGCCCTCGGCGTTGAAGGTGACAGACTGCAGACCCTTGTTGTACACAAAGGCGTACTGGCCGATCTCGGTGGCGGAGGACAGATCCGCCTGAGCCAGAGACTCACACTCGGTGAAGGCGTACTCGCCGACGGTCTTGATGCCGCCCAGGTTGATGGTGGTCAGACCGGTACAGCCGGCGAAGGTGTAGGGCTTCAGCTCGGTGATAGCCTCGCCCAGCACCACCGTCTTCATATCGCGGCAGTAGGCAAAGGCGTACTCGCCGACGACAGTGGCGGCGGACAGGTTAGCCTCTTTAATAGCGGGGGCGTGGTAGGTGTACATATAACGGCCCTGGCTATCGATGGCAGCCACCGTCATATTCTCGTCCAGGCAGATGTAGTACACGTCGCCGGACAGCGCGTAGTCGCCGATCTCCACCGCCTGAGACAGGTCGATGTCGGTCAGGGACGCGTTGTTGTAGAAGGCCATCTTGCCCAGCTTGGCGCCCTTGCCCAGCGTCACCTTCTTGAGGGAGGCGGCGTTGGTGAAGGCGGTCTCGCCGATGGTGACGTTATCACCGATGGTCACGTTCTGCAGAGAGGAAGCGAACTCGTAGTAGAAGTAACGCTCGCCGCCCTGGTCGTAGTGAGCCACCTTGAAGATGGAGTCCTTATTCATACCAAAGGCGTACTTACCCAGCACCACGTCGTTGCCGACGATGACGGTGGTCAGCTTGTCACACTCGCTGAACACACCTTCGGCGACCTCCATACCATCGGGGATGGTGACGGTAGTGACGTCGGTGAAGGCGAAGGCGTAACGGCCAATCTTAGTATCCTTGGTAAAGGCGGGCAGGGTGGTAATCGCGGTCTCGAAGAAGGCGTACTCGCCCACGGTGGTCAGGGCTCCCAGGGTGACCTTGGCCAGCTCCTCGGAAGAACCGAAGGCGTAGTCGCCCAGCACGGTGACCTCAGGCAGGGTCACAGAGGTGATCTGACGGTTGTGGGAGAAGGCGCCCAGGCCGATGGCGGTGACAGAGGCGCCGCCGATGTTCTCCGCGGTGAAGGCACCGCTGAGGGTGGGGGCCACGGCCACCAGGGTCTTGCCGTCGGCGGACAGGACGTAATTCTTCTTGCCCACCTGATAGGCCTTGTTGCCGTCCTTAACCTCGATGGTGTCCACGGCGGTGTCGCGGAAGGCGAACTCGCCGATCTCGTTGACGTCGGGGCCGATGGTGACGGTCTTCAGGCCATCCGCCTGATAGAACATACCCTCGGGCAGCACCAGAGCGTTGACGTAGAAGCTCTCCAGGCTCTCACAACCGGTGAAAGCGTAGGCGCCGTACTTCACCAGCTCGGCGGTGATGGTGACATCCTTCAGGCTGCGGCAGCCGGCGAAGGCGTACTGGCTGATGGACAGCAGAGCGTCGCCGGTGACGATGCCGGTCAGGTCGCGGTTGCCCGCGAAGGCGTAGTCGGAAATCACGCAGGCGGCGGACAGGTCGATGGTACCCTCCAGATCACAGCCCTCAAAGGCGTGCTGGTTGATGATAATGACGTTGTTCTCACCGCTGAAGGTAATCTTCTTCAAAGAAGAACAGTTGTAGAAAGCGCCGTACTCAATGGCGGTCAGGGTGGAGGGCAGAACGATCTCCTCCAGCGCGGTCAGGTTGGCAAAGGCGTAGGCGTTGATCTTCTCCACGCCCTCGGGCAGAACCACCTTGGTGATGGTGTTGTCACCGATGAACCACTGCTTACTGGTCTCGCGGTCGTCGATCTCCAGCTCCTCGGGGGTCTTATCCACATAGTCAAAGTTGGAGAAGGCGAAGGAACCGATTTCCTTCAGAGACAGCTTCTTGGGCACCTCGACCAGACCACCATTACCATAGTAGTGGTTGAGGATACCGTTGGCGGCGTCGAAGGGATCCTTAACCTCGATGGACACCGACTGAGAATAGTAGGTGTTCTTACCATCCAGCTGGACCTTAATCGTGACGGAGGAGAAGCCCTCGGCCACAGCGGTCACCATACCGGCTTCGTTAATCTTGACAATGTTCTCGTTGCTGCTCTCAAACACCACCTGCGTGTTGCGGGGGAAGTAGGCAGACAGGTTGTACAGCAGGGTAACCGCCTCAGAGGGATACATCGACAGATTGTAACGACCCTCAAAGAAGCGGTAGGCACCGGTATCGCCCAACTTCTTATCCTCGCTGTTGAGCATGTAGTATGCCTTGTTGGTGTAATAGCCGTAGAGGTCGAAGTTGTTGGCCACCGGCTTATCATAGCGGCGGTAACCCTCCTCGCCCTCGGCCAAGACCTTAACGGTGAAGGTCAAGCTCTTATCGGAGTTGGGGTCCTTCACCTTGATGATGGCGGTGCCGGGGGCAACAGCCACAATCTTGTTCTCCACCACGTTGGCCACGCTGGGCTTGGAGGAGGTGAACTCCAGCAGCTCGCCCCACTCGGTGGCGGGGTACACGGCGGGAGCCAGGTTGAAGACCTCGTTGGGGCTCAAGGTGACCGTCTGATCGACAATGTTCTCCATGGTGAAGTCGACGAACTGGTCGGGCAGACGAATCTCATAAGTAGCGTAGTTCAGGGCATAGTCGTAAGTAGTGAAGACGAAGGAATTCTTGTTCAGAGAATTGCCCTTAATCTGGTACAGGTAGTCGGTCAACTCCACGGTGACGACGGTGGTGTCGTTCTTCTTGGAGTAGATGGGGGTCATGTACTGCTCAAACGCCTTCATCTCGGGGGTGGCGTTGCCGTTTTCATCCTCACCCATGGTCACGTAACCCAGCTGACCGCTCATGGCGTAGTGGTTATCGTAGACAGATACCTTGGCAAACAGACGGTTCTTCTTCAGCGTCTTGTCGTACTCGTAGTAGTACTCCACGCCGGTGATGGTGGGGGCCTGATAGTCCATCATCAGGGGGAACTCAAAGACGTTGTTCTTATTGGTATCCACGCCGCCGTCGCCATAGTCGGTGACACCCTCCAAACGGACGGTGTACTGACCATTGTTGGGCAGGTTGAAGTCCATCGTGTCAAACTCCACCTCAATGTTGGAGGGACGGATGGTACCGCCGTCGCCGTAGGACTTACGGATGTCGTAGTCGGTGATCTCGTACACCACCTCGCCGGTGGCGTTGTCGGTGATGGTGAGATCGATGCGCTGTGCCGCACGGAGCATACCGGCCCACACGTAGCGCAGAGAGTGAATGGCGCCGTCCTGGTTGGACAGAGAGATGTAATCCTTGTTCGCAGCGATCACCATATCCTTGGGATCCTGCTCGAAGTAGTAGGAGCCCAGATAGCTGACGTAGTCTCCGGTCAGACCGCCCACAGCACGGGTGGGGAAGGAGTCTGCCTTCAGCTTATCCTCCTCGTCGATACCGGTGTCCAGCTCGTCAGCGTTGGTGTCGTAGTACTCCAGGTCGAACATGGGAGCCACGGTCCAGTCGCCGTAGTAAGCCAGATAGGGCACGTTCAGGTTGATGTCGGTGCCGGACTTGGCGGTCAGGGACAGGAAGCCCTCCACGTACATACCGTTTTCAAAGGACTTATCGAGGTAGCTCTTGTTCTCGTCGGACAGGGTCAGACGGACGCTGACCTTGGCCTGCTTGCCGGACTCAACGGTGATCTTATTGCCGCTGACAGAGCCGCCGTCCACAGAGAGAATCTCCAGCTTAGCGCCTTCCAGCACGTAGGACTCCTCGGTGACGGTGGTCTTACCGGCGTTGGTCTTGGTGTCGCTGACGCCCTCGGTCAGAACCTTGGTGGTCAGCTCGTAGGACAGGGTGTCCTTGCCGAAGTTGTCCACGGCAAAGGTCATCTCGTACACACCGGTCTTGGTGGGGTCGTCGCCCAGCTCCAACTTGGTGGTATCCATCTCTTTGCCGTCTTTAGAATAGGTAATAATATAAGCGGGAGTGGTCAGCGCCTTGTTCAGGTCGGCCAGACCGGCGCCCTGCTTACGCACGGCGTAAGGCTCGCCGTTGGGACCGCGCAGGATGACGGTGGTGGACATCAGCAGGCGGTTAACCATAGCGGTAACCTTGCCGGTGTTGTTGGCGATGGAGGGGAAGTTCTCCACCACGTACTGGTGCATCAGCACCACAGCGCCCGCCATATTGGGGCAGGCCATGGAAGTACCGGACAGACGATCGTAGTCACCGCCGGTGAC
>JAZREF010000059.1:0-18868 GCA_045660625.1 Acutalibacteraceae bacterium | reverse complement strand
TGAACGTGGCGCCGCCCATATCCAGTCCACGTTCAACAACACCATCGTTACCATCACCGACCTGCAGGGCAACGCTCTGTCCTGGGCTTCTGCCGGTGAGCTGGGCTTCCGCGGTTCCCGTAAGTCCACTCCCTATGCTGCTCAGACTGCCGCTGAGACCGCTGCTAAGGCCGCTATGGAGCACGGTCTGAAGACCGTTGAAGTTTACGTTAAGGGCCCCGGTGCCGGCCGTGAAGCCGCCATCCGCGCTCTGCAGGCCGCCGGTCTGGACGTCACCATGATTAAGGACGTTACCCCCGTCCCCCACAATGGTTGCCGTCCTCCCAAGCGCCGTCGTGTCTGATTGATAGGAGGTATATTGATATGGCAAGATATACTGGTGCGGTGTGCAAGCTCTGCCGCCGTGAAGGTCAGAAACTGTTCCTGAAGGGCGAGCGCCGCTACACCGGCAAGTGCGCCCTGGACCGCCGCTCTTACGCTCCCGGCCAGCATGGCCAGGCCCGTATGAAGAAGGCCTCCGAGTACGGCAAGCAGCTGCGTACCAAGCAGGTTGCTAAGCGTTACTACGGTGTGCTGGAGGGTCAGTTCTATCACTACTTCGAGCTGGCTGAGAAGATGCCCGGCGCCGCCGGTGAGAATCTGCTCACCCTGTTGGAGAGCCGCCTGGATAACGTTGTGTATCGTATGGGTCTGGCTTCTTCCCGTGCCGAGGCCCGTCAGCTGGTGGGTCACAAGCACTTCTCTGTTAACGGCCGTACCGTTAACATCCCCTCTTTCCTGGTGAAGCCCGGTATGACCATCGCTCTGCGCGAGGGCAGCCGCTCCCTGGAGAAGATGAAGGCTATCGCCGAGGCCAACAGCGCCCGTCCCGTTCCCGCCTGGCTGGATATGGACAAGGCTAACTACTCTGCTAAGGTTGTTGCCCTGGCTAAGCGCGAGGATATCGATCTGCCCATCGAGGAGACCCTCATCGTCGAGTTGTACTCCAAGTAAGCATCGCATCCCCTGCAACCAAACACACATCGCGTGTATCGCCGCCTGAGGGCGGCGGTACCCGCCAATCATAAAGGAGGGTTTTTGCATGATCGAAATCGAAAAGCCCCGGATCGAAGCATTGGATCTGGCCACCGACGGCACCTACGGCAAGTTTGTCCTGGAGCCCCTGGAGCGCGGCTACGGCACCACCATTGGCAATAGCCTGCGTCGTGTGCTGCTGTCCTCTCTCCCCGGCGTGGCCGTGACCTCCATCAAGATCGACGGCATCCTCCACGAGTTCTCTACCATTGAGGGCGTCAAGGAAGATGTGACCGAGATCGTCCTGAACATTAAGGGTCTCATCGCCAAGATTAACGGCGAGGGCCCCAAGGTTGCCTATATCGAGGCTGAGGGTCCCTGCGTGGTGACCGCCGGCTCCATCAAGTGTGATAGCGAAGTGGAGATTCTGGACCCCGATATGCACATCGCCACTTTGAGCGAGGGCGGGCGTCTGTTCATGGAGCTGACTCTGGATAAGGGTCGCGGCTATGTGCCCGCCGACCGCAACAAGCAGCTGATGAACCCCGCTATCGGCGTGATCCCCGTGGATTCCATCTACACCCCCGTGGTGAAGGTGAACTACACCGTGGAGAACACCCGCGTGGGTCAGATCACTGACTATGACAAGCTGACCCTGGAGGTTTGGACCAACGGCGTGCTGCACGCTCAGGAGGCCGTTTCACTGGGCGCACGCGTGCTGACCGAGCACCTGAACCTGTTTGTGGATCTGTCCGCTGACACCCTGGATGGCAAGTCCATTCTGGTGCAGACCGATGACAACCCCAAGACCACGGTGCTGTCCATGACCATCGAGGAGCTGGATTTCTCTGTGCGTAGCTTCAACTGCCTGAAGAGAGCCGGCATCAACACGGTGGAGGATCTGATCAGCAAGACCGAGGACGATATGATGAAGGTCCGTAACCTGGGCCGCAAGTCCTTGGAGGAAGTTATCAACAAGCTGGAGTCCCTGGGCCTGGCCCTGCGCGACGACGAAGAATAATCCCACATTCCGACCCTAAGTCGGATGTAGAACGATAAGGAGTGAATATCCATGCCCGGTACGAGAAAGTTAGGCAGACCTACTGCCTCCCGTATGGCTATGCTGCGCGCGATGGTTACCTTCCTGCTGGAGAACGGCAAGATCGAGACCACCGTTACCCGCGCTAAGGAAGTGCGTTCCCTGGCTGAGAAGATGATCACCATCGCCAAGGAGCCCACCCTGCACAACAAGCGTCAGGTGTATGCTTTCGTGACCAAGGAGTCCGTCAGCAAGAAGCTGTTTGACGAGATTGCTCCCAAGTATGCAGATCGCAACGGCGGTTACACCCGCATCATCAAGACCGGCGCCCGTCGTGGCGACGCGGCTGAGATGGCCATCATCGAGCTGCTGTAATCAGCGCTTCGAAACGGAATTAGAAAGAGCCTACCCGATTTCGGGTAGGCTCTTTTTTCGTCCCCGCCGCCGCCCTTGCAAAATCGGATGGGTTGTGTTATAATGGGTCTGTTAAGCGCGTTTTTTTGGAGGGAATCGGCATGAAAAAACTATTTTCTTTGTTAGACGTCAAATTCTTAAAATTTGTTCTGGTGGGTATCATCAACACCGCCGTGGATTACGGTCTGTTTTTGATTCTGCGCGGCATTTGCCCGGATACGCCGCTGTGGCTGCACTGGATTGTGGTGACCGCCATCCCCTGCGCGGTGGCCAGCGTGCTCAGCTACTTCCTCAATAAATGCTTCACCTTTAAAAATACCGATAAGGGATGGAAGCCGGTGTTCCGCTTTGCCGCCAACATCGCCGCCTGCTACGTGATCGCCTACGGCATCGCCATTCCGATTATGGAGTGGGCGCTGTCCGCTATGCACGACGGCTGGGCGGATAATATCACCAAGGTGGTGGGCATGGTGCTGTTCTCCTGCTGCAATTACGTGGGACAGCGTATGTACGCCTTCCGCAACCGCAAGAAGAACTAAGATCGACACCGAAAGGAGCGTTTTCTATGCAGAACAACCTGGATCCCAAGTACGAATCCCTCTTTACCCCCTGGAAAATCGGCAATGTGGAGATCAAGAACCGCATCGTGCTGTGCCCCATGGGCGGCACCTCCCTCTTCGGCTGGTTCGAGCTGACCGGCTGTAAGTTTGACAAGGAGGCGGCTAAATTCTTCCTGGAGCGCGCCCAGAACAACGTGGGCCTGATCATCCCCGGCATCGCCCCTCTGCGCGACACCTTCTGGGGCAAGTGGCTGTGGCAGAACCCCAAGATGTTTGAGGACCTGAAGGAGTTTATGGACGAGATCCATAAGACCGGCGCCAAACTGTTCATCCAGCTCACCGCCGGTATGGGCCGCAGCTGGGCCATTACCGACCTGGTGGGCCCCCTGCATAAGAATAAGTTTACCCGCGCGCTGATCAAGCCGGTGCTGGACACCAACCACGAGTTGGCTTCTCCCAGTCCGCTGCCCAGCCGCTGGGATCCTGAGATCATCACCCCCGAGATGACCCGTGAGCAGATTCACGAGATTGTCGAGGCCTTCGCCAAGACCGCCAAATTGTGTATGGACGCCGGCGTGGACGGCGTGGAGGTGCACGCGGTGCACGAGGGATACCTCTTGGACCAGTTCACCATGGAGCTGACCAACCACCGCACCGACGAGTACGGCGGCAGCTTTGAGAATCGTTATCGCTTCCCCGTGGAGGTGGTGCAGGCCATCAAGGCCGCCTGCGGCAACGACTTCCCCGTGTCGGTGCGTTATTCCGTCCAGTCTAAGGTCAAGGAGTTCCGCTATGGCGCCCTGCCCGGCGAGGTGTTCGAGGAGAAGGGCCGCGATATGGCTGAGTCCGAGCGCGCCGCCAAGTATCTGCAGGACGCCGGCTACGATATGCTCAACGCCGACAACGGCACCTACGACTCTTGGTATTGGGCGCATCCGCCCCTCTATATGCCCCAGAACTGCAACCTGGAGGACGTGGCACACATCAAGCAGTTTGTGGACATCCCCGTGGTCTGCGCCGGCCGTATGGAGCCTGAGGTAGGCGCCGCCGCCGTGGCGGAGGGTCGCATCGACGGCGTGGGCATCGCCCGCCAGTTCCTGGCCGACCCCCAGTGGATCACCAAGATGATCGAGGATCGCCTGGAGGACATCCGCCCCTGCATCTGCTGCCACGCGGGCTGCTTCAACTTCTCCTCCGCCAAGGGTCACGCCAACAGCCAGCACCTGACCGATACCATGGGTCTGGCCCGTTGCGCCATCAACCCCGAGACCATGCAGTCTAAGAAATACCACATCACCCCCGCCAAGAAGGCGAAGAAGATCGCCGTCATCGGCGGCGGCATCGCCGGTATGGAGTCCGCCCTGGTGTGCGCCAAGCGCGGCCACGCCGTGACCCTGTACGAGAAGAGCGGCGAACTGGGTGGCGTGTTCATCGCCGCGGCCGCCCCCTCTTTCAAGGAGAAGGATAAGGAACTCATCGCTTGGTATCGCCGCGAGATGCAGAAGTATCCCATCGAGATTAAGCTGAACACCGCAGTTGCCGACCTTAACGCCATCGACGCCGACGAGGTGATCGTGGCCACCGGCGCCACCGCCCGCCACATCCCCGTGGCAGGCGCCGACACCGCCGTGCAGGCGGTGGATTACCTGCTGGGCAACGCCACCGTGGGTGACAAGGTGGTGGTGGTCGGCGGCGGTCTCACTGGTTGTGAGATTGCCTATGACTTGTACCTGCAGGGCAAGACTCCCGTCATCCTGGAGATGCAGGACGACCTGATGCACGGCAGCGGCGTGCCGCTGGCCAACACCAGCTACCTGCGCGACTTCTTTAAGACCAATCAGGTGGAGACCCACCTGGAGACCCGCCTGGGCGCCATCACCGAGGGCGGCGTCACCGTCACCCACGCCGATGGCACCACTGAGGATATCGCCGCCGACAGCGTGATTCTGTCTGTGGGCTACGTCCCCGCCCCCGTGGCGCCTAAGGGCAAGCACGTCCACATCGTCGGCGATGCCGATAAGGTGGGCAACCTGCGTACCGCCATCTGGCGTGCCTGGGACATCGCGATGAAACTGTAAGAAAGGATGAATCTTATGTTCCTTACCGACGAGCAACAGGCCATACTGAACGGCTCTCAGGGCGAAACCATGGCCAAGGTGTGGAAGACCCTGGTGATGTACGGCGACACCTTCGGCGCTGACAAGATGGTGCCGGTCACCTCTGAGTATAACCACCTGGTGACCTCCTTCGGCCTGAAGATGATGACCCCCGTCTTCGATTTGATGCAGAAGCTCATCGACGACGGCGCCGTCTCTCAGCAGAAGTTCTCGGTGGACCCCCGTCCCATGGACAAGAACGTCCCCGCCAACCTGCTGCAGAAGTTTGTGTTTAATAAATTTATGTATTCCACCCAGGAGTCCTACGAGGGTCAGCTGAAAGAGCTGGGTCTGATGGACGACAACGCCTTCACCTGTGCCTGTTATCTGGATCAGGTGGGCAACACCCCCAAGATGGGCGACGTCCTCTCCTGGGCGGAGTCCTCCGCCGTGGTGTACGCAAACTCCGTGCTGGGCGCCCGTTGCAACCGCAACTCCGGCATTATGGACATTATGGGCTCCATCGCCGGCTATGTGCCCCACTTTGGTCTCTTGACCGACGAGGGTCGTAAGGCCACCTGGATTATCAAAGTCGAGACCACCAAGAAGCCCGAGGCGCAGCTGCTGGGCTCCGCCATCGGTATGAAGGTGATGGAGGACGTGCCCTACGTCTACGGTATGGAGCAGTGGCTGGGTGATGACCTCAACGACGCCGCCTGCGCCTACCTGAAGGACTTCGGCGCCGCCACCGCCTCCAACGGTGCGGTGGGTCTGTACCACATCCACGGTCTCACCCCCGAGGCCAAGGAGCTGGGGGAGAGCCTCATCGCCGAGGGTGCACAGGTGTACGTCATTGACGACGCGGAGCTGAAGCGCGTGCAGGACAACTACCCCGTGATGTGGAAGAAAGAGGACGCCAAGCCGAAGCTCTGCTTCGTGGGTTGCCCCCATATGAGCTTCCAGCAGTTGGTGGATTGGACCCAGCGCGTGGAGCAGGGTCTCAAGGAGTCCGGCAACAAGAAGGTGCTGATCCCCACCGTGTTCACCACCGCCCCCGCCGTCAAGGCGGAGTTTGAGAAGACCGAGTACGCCGCTCGTCTGGCGGCCACCGGCGTCATCCTCTCCTACATCTGCCCGCTGATGTATATGAACAATCCTCTGTGCAAGTCGATGCCGGTGATCACCAGCAGTAACAAACTGCGCACCTACACCACCGCCCGCTATTACACCGAGGATGAGATTCTCGTGAAGATTACGAAGGGAGGCAACTGATATGAGAGAATTTAAGGGTCGTGTCGTTGCCCCCGGCACCGTCAGTGCCGAAGCCGTGGTGTCCCACGGTGGTTTCAACACCTTGGCGTCCTTCCAGGGCGCCCTGCAGTTCGGCGATAAGAAGGCCACCTGCGGCGATCAGAACAACCCCGACCTCAACGGCAAGCCTATGGCGGGTAAGGCGGTGTGCCTGCCCCAGACCATCGGCTCCACCACCGGCGGTCTGGTGTTGTACTGCGCCTGCGCCATGAATCGCCAGCCTGCCTGTATGCTGTTCTCCCAGCCCATCGATTCGCTGGCGGCGGCCGGTTCCATCCTGGCCTCCGTGTGGCTGCCGGACGTGCAGATGCCGGTGGTAGATAGCTTGGGCGAGGAGTTCCTCGCCTACGTGCAGGACGGTATGACCATCACCGTCAAGGACGACGGCGTGGTCGTCGTAGAGTAACAATAAAAGCCTGTGCAACCAGCGGTTGCACAGGCTTTTTCACTTTCTTACGCGATTTCTACCACTGTCAGCACGCCGTCGGCGACGGTGAAGCGGACGTTGTGCCCCGCAAATTCCATACCGTACACCCGCTCTGGGTCGTTTTGGTAGGTGGGGCGGGGGTCGTGAGCCAGCACCGCCAACAGACTCTTGCGGGTCTCCTCGGATAGGGGAGAGAGGTGGGTTTCATCGCACACTACCTGCACCGAGCGGTCGGTGAGGCCGTCGATAAAGCCGCCCTTGGCGTCGGGATGGCTGTCGGCATAGGCGAGGTAAGGCTTGATGTCAAAAATCGGCGTTCCGTCCATCAGGTCGGCGCCCGCCACCGTGATGACAGGGCCGTCGGGGGTGTTCAGGTCAATGCTCACGATCTTCACCGAGGACAGGCCAATGGGATTGGGGCGGTAGGGACTGCGGGTGGCGAAGACACCCATACGGGTGTTGCCGCCCAGGCGGGGCGGACGCACGGTGGGGGACCAGCCGTCCTGTTTGACCTCCGAGAAGTGCCAGATGAGCCACAGATGGGAGAAATCCTCCATCCCCCGCAGGGCGTCGGGGTTGCGGTAGGCGGGCTCAAAGACGATCTTCGCCCGCAGTTCCTCCACCACGCCGCTCTGCCGCGGCACGCCGAATTTGGACCCGAAATCCGTGCGGATATGGGCGATAGGGGTGATTTCCATAGCATTCCCTCCCGAAAGGTGGTGTTTATGGGGGTATTATAGCACAAAACCGCGAGGGTGACAAGGGGAGAGGGGGACGCAAAGTTACCGTAATTTTTCATTATTATCGTAAAATTTTGCTTGTTTTTTGGAAATATTCGGATATAATAAAACTGTACCAAAAAACACTTTTTAGGAGGTTTTTACTATGGAATTGAAGGGCACTAAGACCGAGCGTAACCTGATGGAGGCCTTTGCCGGCGAGAGCCAGGCCCGCAACAAGTACACCTATTTCGCATCCGTCGCCAAGAAGGAGGGCTATCAGCAGATCGCCGCTATCTTCGAGGAGACCGCCAACAACGAGAAGGAGCACGCCAAGCTGTGGTTCAAGGCTCTGGGCGAGTTGGGCGACACCGCCGCCAACCTGAAGGCCGCCGCCGAGGGTGAGAACTACGGGTGGACCGATATGTACGACCGCTTCGCCAAAGAGGCCGCCGAGGAGGGCTTCACCGCCCTGGCCGCCCAGTTCCGTATGGTCGCCGCCATCGAGAAGACCCACGAGGAGCGCTATCGCAAGCTGCTGGCTAACGTGGAGATGCAGCAGGTGTTCGAGAAGGCCGGCGAGGCCATCTGGGAGTGCCGCAACTGCGGTCACCTGGTGATGGGTAAGAAGGCTCCTCTGGCCTGCCCCGTCTGCGCACATCCTCAGGCCTACTTCGAAATTCGTAAAGAAAATTACTAATTTGTCTTGTACAACCCCCTCTACGGAGGGGGTTGTTTTTTGTTTTTCGCCGTATAATAGTATAATATATGATTCCTTATAATTTCCCAAAATCCTGCATATTCGATGCATATATGCATAAAATTCATATAATTTCGAATATATACATTAATTATGCATAAAATCTGCAAAAATAATGAAAAATATTGAAAAAATATTCAAAAAACCTATTGACAAATCCGCAAAAAGGGAGTATTATCCCACTTGCACACAGACGAACCCGTCTAATCATATTTTTTAGGAGTGTATTATTATGAAGAAGATCGTTTCCCTGCTGTTGGCCGTCGTGATGCTGGCCACCCTGTGCTGCGCTTGCGGCACCGACGCCACCGCCACCGCCAAGGTTAAGGTTATCGACATCGCCCTGTCCGAAGAAGAGTACGCTTTCTGCGTGAACAAAGAGGACGCCACCCTGCTGACCAAGGTCAACGAGTACCTGACCAAGATCAAGGGCGACGGCACCTTTGATGCCATCTGCAACAACTACTTCGGCGACGGCACCCCCGCTCAGATCACCTCTGCTGCTGAGGATTCCTCCAAGGATCAGCTGATCGTTGCCACCTCCACCGGCTTTGAGCCCTTCGAGATGCTGGACGGCGACAAGTTCAGCGGCATCGATATGGAGATCGCCGCCGGTCTGGCTCAGTACCTGGGCAAGGAGCTGGTTATCAAGGATATGCAGTTTGAGGCTGTTGTCACCTCCGTCCAGGAGGGCATCTGCGACATCGGTATGGCCGGTCTGTCCGTGACCCCCGCCCGTCAGGCTGTGGTTACCTTCAGCAACACCTACTACAGCGCCAACCAGACCCTGGTTGTTCCCGCTGACTGCACCGAGTTCGACGCCTGCAAGACCGCTGAGGACGTGGTGGCCATCCTGAACACCAAGAACGCCGATTGCAAGATCGGTTGCCAGAAGGGCACCACCGGCGCCATCTACATCGTGGGTGACTCCGAGGATCCCGATGGCTACGGCTTCGCCGGTCTGAAGGCCACCAAGATGGAGTATGACTACGCCGCTATGGCCGTGCAGGCGATGGTGAACGGTCAGGTCAACTACGTCATCGTGGACGACGCTCCCGCCAACGCCATTGCCAAGGCGATGAACGCCATCTAATCGAATTGTAAGGACGATAACAGAAACCTCGCCGCCGATTTTGGCGGCGAGGCTTGTGTTGTGTGAAAGGAACATTTTATGGATTTTCTCGCATTATGTGCACAGGCAGTGAGCGGTCTGATTGCTTTGTGGCAATGGACGGTTTCCGCTGCTATGATGGTGTGGATTGCCGTGGTCAACTTCTTTATCGCCATCGGCGTCAAGGCGGTGCAGATTTGGGTTAATTTCCTCGCCACCATGCTCAGCTTCCCCAATAAGTGGAACGTGTTCTGGGATCGCTTTGGCGGCGCCGACGGCGCTTGGCGTCGCGTGCTGGGCGAGGGCTTGACCAACACCCTCATCATTGCCTTCTTGGGTTTGCTCATCGGCATCGTGCTGGGCACCCTCATCGCCTCCATCAAGGTGATGCCCAAATACAAATGGTTGCCCCGCGCGCTGGATAAGCTGTGCACCGTGTACGTAGGCTTCTTCCGCGGCACTCCCATCGTGGTGCAGTTGTTGCTGACCTACTTCGTGCTGTTCCCCATGTTGGGCTTGCGCGTCAGCTCGCTGAACACCTGTATCTTGGTGTTCGGTCTCAACTCCGCCGCCTATTGTTCCGAGATCATGCGTGGCGGCATCCTGTCGGTGGATCCCGGCCAGATGGAGGGCGGCCGCGCCGTGGGTCTGAGCTATTTCACCACCATGATGAAGATTGTGGTCCCCCAGGCCATCAAGAACATTCTCCCCACCTTGGGTAACGAGCTGATTGCCCTGGTCAAGGACACCTCCGTGGTCAGCTTCGTGGCCGCTGTGGACCTGGCCAAGACCTTCACCGAGATCGGCAACAAGACCTACGAGTATATGATTCCCTACCTGATGATGGCGCTCATCTACATCGTGCTGGTGGCGCTGATTTCTCTGGCTGTGAAAATTATGGAAAGGAGCTTGAGAAAGAGTGATCGACGTAATTAATTTGACCAAGAAGTACGGCAATCTGCTGGTTCTTGACGAAATCACCGAGTCCATCCACGAGGGCGAGCGCGTGGTTATCCTGGGCCCCTCCGGCAGCGGTAAGAGTACCTTCCTGCGCTGCCTCAACTGTATGGAAGATCCCACCTCCGGCTCCATTATCTTTGACGGCGAGGACATCGCCGATATGCGGGTGGACATCAACCGCCACCGCCAGCATATGGGCATGGTGTTCCAGCAGTTCAACCTGTTCAACAACAAGACGGTGTTGCAGAATATCACCCTGGCTCCTCTGCACATCGGCAAGAAGAAGATTCGCGGCCGTGCCGCCCGCAAGGCGTACAAGGCCGAGGTGATCGCCAACGCTCACCGCCTGCTGCAGCGCATCGGCCTGGACGATTGGGCGGACAAGTATCCCTCCACCCTGTCCGGCGGTCAGAAGCAGCGCGTGGCCATCGTCCGCGCCCTGGCGATGAACCCCAAGGTGATTCTGTTTGACGAGCCCACCTCCGCTCTCGACCCTGAGATGGTGGGCGAGGTGCTGGACCTGATCAAGCAGCTGGCCGACGAGGGTATGACCATGGTCATCGTCACCCACGAGATGGGCTTTGCCCGTGAGGTGGCCTCCCGCGTCCTGTTTATGGACGGCGGCAAGATCATCGAGCAGGGCACCCCTGCCGAGGTGTTTGACAACCCTCAGCACCCCCGCCTGCAGGAGTTCCTGTCCAAGGTTCTGTAATTTACAAAAGAAAAAGACTCGGCTACACGCCGAGTCTTTTTTTGTTTAGTCATAATATTTCGCGCTCCGGAAGTCCAGGGGGCTCTGGTAGCGGCCGCCGCCAAAGGGGCGGGCGACAATGTCCGCCGTGTCGGGGGCAAAGCCGTAGTAGCGGCAGGGGAAGCTGACGGGGATGGCGGGGCAGGCCTCCCACAGGGCGGTCTCCAGCGCCTCCAACTCGGTGCGCCCGCCGCTCTTCGCCGCGGCGATGGCGGTGTCCACGCTCTTATCCACCAGCCGCGCCAGATTATCGGTGGCGGTGGAGGTAAACATCGTCATATTCTCCGCGCCGGTGAGGCCGGAGGGGGTGTGGGTGTACAGGGCGGCCTGATAGTTGCCGCTCTTCACCCGCCGCGCCAGCTCCTGTTCGCTGACCAGCGACAGGGTGACGGTGATGCTCAAATTCTTCTGCCAGGATTGCAGGATGTACCGCGCCAGGTCGGCGCTGACGGGGTCGTCCGCCGCCAATAGGGTGATGCGGATGCGGGAGGCGCTCCCGCTGCCGTCGGGATACAGTTCTTTGAGTCCCGCCTGCAGATTCTGCACCGCCGCGTCGGCGTCGGTTTGGCGGGGGAGGGGGTTGTCCGCGGTGCGGTAGTTCTCGCCGTCCACCGTGGCGTCGGGGGGGATATAGCCCGCGGCGATCGTCTCTCCGCACTGGTTGAGATAGCCGTCCACGCTGTCCCATTGGATGCTGTCCCGCAGGGCGCGGCGGATATGCACCTCCGCCAACGGATCCGCCGATGTGTTGAGCCACAGGCTACGCACCGTGTCGCTGAGGGTGACGGTCTGCACCTTCTTACCCACCTGCGCCGCCTGGTCGGCGGTGAGGGGGGAGGCGGACAGATTGCCCTGCTCCAGCGCGGTGACGGGGTCGCCGCCACCGATGACGAAGCGCACCGCCTCGGGGGTGATGTTGCCCGCGTCGCGGTATTGCTCGTGCTTATACAGCAGCAGGCTCTCGTTGTGATTCCACGCCGCCAGTCGGAAGGCGCCGTTGGACAGCAGGTACTGCTCCTCCAATCCGTACCGCCCCGCCGTGGCCTCGAAGAAGGCGCGGTGGCAGGGGAAGAAGGGGGAGGTGGCCAGTCGTGCAGGCAGGTCGTCGTCGGGCGCGTCCAGGGTGATGGTCAGGGTGCGGTCGTCCGCCGCCGCGACGTCCTTAATGCCCGCCAGTTCGCCGGCCAGCGGCGACCCGGTGGCGGGGTCTCCCAGCCGCTGGAAAGCAAAGAGGAAATCGTCCGCCGTCACGGGGAGATTCGCGTCCCAAGGCTGCTCCTTGCCCTTGACGGAGTTTGTGTTCCAATACCCGCCCCGCAGGGTGAAGGTGTAGGTCAGCCCGTCCTCCGACACAACCCAGTCGGCGGCAGCGGGCACCGCCTTGCCGCTCTGGTCGATGCGGGTGAGACCCTCGAAGAGGGCGCATAACACGGTGATGGCGGCATCGTCGGTGGCCATCTGGGGGTCCAGCCCCGTCGGCTCCGCGGCGATGGGGAATCGGAATCCGCCGCCTGCGCCGTCGCCCTTGCCACATCCCGTGGCCAGGCTCGCCAGCAGGCACAACGCCGTCAGCAGACACAGCAATTTTTTCACGGCATACGCCCTCCTTTCTTTACAGTACCTCTATTATAGCAAAATCCCCGAAGGGAATGCAACCCTTCGGGTATTTTTTCTCGGTTTTATTTACACCCGCTGAAAGTGGCGCTCGATGACCCGATGGCACCCCTCGGGGGAGTAGCGCCAGTGGGTCAGCGGCCCGTGGGTGATGAAATATTCCGGCGGGGCAGGGGGCTGGTCGCTGTCCTGGGTGTCGATGAGCGCCAATTTGATCTTCAATTTCTCCGGTTGCACGCTCTTGATGTACACCGCCGCCTGCTGACCCACCCGCACCCCGGGATGGGGCTCCGCCAGCCCCGCTAGGTTGGGGCACAACTCCACAAAGATGCCGTAGGGCTCCACCGACCGCACGATGCCCGCTACCGTCTCGCCCACGTGAAAGCGGGCGGCGTTCTCCTCCCAGGTGCCCAGCAGTTCGCGGTGGGATAGGCAGATGCGGTCGTTGTCCAGCGACGCCACCACCCCCAGAATCTCCATCCCCACCCGCAGGCGGTCGGAGGGGTGGAGGATGCGGCTCACAGAGATGTCCGCGATGGGTAAGAGGGCGGGCAACCCGCACCCGACGTCGCAGAAGGCGCCGAAGGTTTCCAGCCGCGTGATGCGGGCGGGGATGATGTCCCCCAGTTGCAGATGGTCGAGGAATTCCTCCCGACACCGCTGCTGGGCGACACGGCGGGACAGCACGGGGCGGCACCCCGTGTCGGTGTGCTGGAACCCGATGACGGTGAAGCACACCGGTTTGTTCACCCGTGTGATGAGCACGATATCCTTGGTGGTGCCGTCGGCGATGCCGATTGCTCCCTCGTCGTGGGGGATGATCCCCTCGCCGCAGGGCAGTTTGACGTACAGATTGTGGTCCGCGTCGCACCGCACCGCCCGCCCCTCCAGCAGGCGTCCCTCGCTCTGCGCCTGCATCAGGGCGGTGAGGGTGGCGGTGGCGGCCAGATTGTCGGGGGTGTGGATGAGATCCCCCTCGGGTCGATAGATGGGATGGTTCTCCATAGCGGTGATCTTCCTTTCTTTTCCTGTGTTACTGCAGTATATGCGTCCTACCCGTCTATCATACCCCACCGGGGGCACAAAAAAAGGAGATTTCTGTCCGCAAACAGAAATCTCCTTTTTGAATCGGCTCGATTTAGAAGAACAGGCCCTCAAAGAACAGGGACAGGATGCCCATCAGCGCCGCGGCCAGGCACACACCCAGGGCGATGGCGGGGATGGACTTCTTCTTGGGGATGTCCAGCACGGCGGCGATCAGCGATCCGGTCCAGGCGCCGGTGCCGGGCAGGGGGATGCCCACAAACAGCAGCAGTCCCCAGAAATAACTTTTCTCCACCTTATCCTTCTTTTTCATCGCTCGCTGCTCCAATTTTTCGGCGATGGGGCGCAGTAGGCGGGTGCGTTTCATCCAGTTGAAGATGGGGGTGATGAACCACAGGATGAAGGGCACGGGGATGAGGTTGGATACGATACACAGCGGCACCGCCAACCAAGGGTTGATGCCGGACAGGATGGCGTAGGGCAGACCGCCACGCAACTCGATGACAGGTACCATAGAGATCAGCGCGGCGAAGGCCTCCTTGGGCAGCCAGCCGAATACTTGTTCAAACCACTCAATCATACTTCGTCCTCCTTGGACACGTTCGTTCGTCCCTCATTCTACCACACCTTGGTGGAAAAATCCACTACTTTTTGTCGTCGGAGTGGTGTTTTCGCCATTTACAAACGGGAGCGGTTGTGATAAGATAGTCCTATTAGTAAGGGAGGTGCGCGGTATGCGTATGTACGACATCATCCAGCGCAAGAAGGCGCGGGAGGAATTGGCCGAGGCGGAGATTCGCTTTTTGATCGCGGGCTATACCGCAGGGGATATCCCCGACTATCAGATGGCGGCCTTTGCCATGGCGGTGTACTTTAACGGTATGACCCCCGCCGAGACCGCGTTGCTCACCGACGCCATGATGCACTCCGGCGACACGGTGGATCTGTCCCGTTTCGGCACCCTGTCGGTGGATAAGCACTCCACCGGTGGCGTGGGCGACAAGACCAGCCTCATCGTGGCCCCCATCGTCTCCGCCTTGGGCGGCAAGCTGGCCAAGATGTCCGGCCGCGGCTTGGGTCACACCGGCGGCACGGTGGACAAGTTGGAGTCCATCCCCGGATTTAAGGTGGAGCTGACCGCCGAGGAGTTTATGACCCAGGTGGAGCAGGTGGGCGTGGCGGTCATCGGCCAGTCCGGCGATCTCGCCCCTGCGGACAAGAAATTGTACGCCCTACGCGACGTCACCGCCACCATTGATAGCATCCCGCTGATTGCCTCCAGCATTATGAGTAAGAAGTTGCCCGCCGGCTCCCACTCCATCGTCTTGGACGTTAAGGTGGGTAGCGGCGCCTTTATGAAGACCCGCGCCGACGGCGAGGCGCTGGCCCGCCAGATGGTGGATATCGCCGCCGCCTGCGGTCGTCAGGCCGCCGCACTGGTCACCAATATGGACGTGCCCCTGGGCTCTGCCGTGGGCAACGCCCTGGAGGTGCAGGAGGCGGTGGAGATTCTCCGCGGTCAGGGCGATCGTCGCCTGCGCAGCCTCTGCGAGGCGTTGGCCGCCGAGATGCTGTGCCTCTGCCACGGCTGGAGCCCCGAGGAGGCCGCCGCCCGCGTCACCGAGGCGGTGGATAGCGGCGCCGCTTTCGAGCAGCTGTGTGCGTGGGTCACCGCTCAGGGCGGCAACGCCGATTACCTGCGTGACCCCTCTCTGTTCCCCGCCGCACCCGCCTACGAGGTGTGCGCCCCCGCCGACGGCTATATCGCCGCGATGGATGCCGAGCGCATCGGCATCGTCAGCGTCACCTTGGGTGGCGGCCGCGCTAAGAAGGAGGACGCCATCGACTTTGCCGCCGGCATCCGTCTGCTGAAGAAGACCGGCGACGCCGTCACGGCAGGCGAGCCTATCGCCCTGCTGTACACCAACCGCGCCGCCGCGGTGGAGGGGGCTACCGCCGCCTATTTGGATGCCCTGACCTTCGCCGACACCGCCCCCGCGGCACAGGAATTGATTTATACCGTCGTGAGATAAACGATATTATAAACTGTTGATAGTGGATTTATAAGATATTAGGTAGAGAGAAGGTATACATATGAGTTTATCGTATGCTCCGTCTGCTAAAATCACTTATAGCACACCGCAGGATATATCTGACGAAGTATTGGGCGGAACAATAAGTTTCTGTGAAGAAACTGGTTATAAGCAAAGCATAATGATGCTAACTTTTTTGTGGTCGGGTTTTTTGCTTTCCGCCAGAAAGCAATTAGACGAATACGAACTGGTGGAGAATGTACTCGACAATTATATTCGCTCTTTGTGCAAACTTTTTCCACAGTTGAACGAAGACGCGGATGCAAAAGAACAAATAGAGGAAATGCTTCAGCATTATTGGAATAACCTTAATCGTGATTTTGCGGAGTTAAAAGAAATGACTGAGATATCGGCATTTCTACGAATTGCTAATAAGCTTAATTCCGAGAATGATTCTGCTTCTGAATATCTGTTAAAAAAAGACCCTAATCAACCGTTTATAAGGTTTGCAAATTCTATTCAAACTAGCATATATCATATTCTGCATTGCATTGATACTGGAATGGAAATTCAATATCGAGGCATTGTACAACACGCACATTACCACACACACGAAAGCAAGCCTGAATCGGCCGTACGCGAACAACCTTCGCTAGCAAGAAAAGCAACTGTTTTGCCGAGTAAAAACAAAACCAATTTTTGGAGAAAAAACATCGTTTGGATTTCGATAATTGCACTTTTGTTTGGATTGATAGTATATGGCATTGCAGATAACAGTAGCAGTTCTAATGCCAATCCAGATGCAACACTGACAGCACTCCCCGAACCGAAGAGCGGCACGATTCTTGTAGGACAAGAAGATTTTTATGGATCGGAATTGACAATCACAGCTTCAGGAAAATCTTCGTATGTTGTTAAATTGAAAAACTCCTATGGTACGACGAAACTCAGTTTTTATGTTCGTGCGGGAGAAACTGTTACTGTTGGCGTTCCAGCCGAATATTTGTATGTTTACTTTGCTTCAGGTGACACGTGGTACGGTCCAACACATTACTTTGGCAGTAGGACTCACTACTCTATGGATGACGAAATACTAGATTTTACACAGCGGACTTGGAAATATACCTTGTATCCTGTCGACAATGGCAATTTTTCGGAAACACCGATTGATCCTAAAGATTTTTAATTGAATGGTTGTACTAATCAAAAAAGAGCAACGGAAATATCCGTTGCTCTTTTTTTACGCTTTCTCGCCGCTCTTGCCCACTACTGCCGCCAGCAGTCCCACCGTCACCGCGGTGGCAATCCCCGCCGCCGTGGCGGTGAGGCCGCCGGTGATGGCACCCATCAGCCCTTTTTCCGCCACCGCTTCCTTCACGCCCTGCGCCAGCGCATAGCCGAATCCGGTCAGCGGCAGGGTGGCGCCGCACCCGGCCCACTCTACCAGCGGGTCGTACACCCCCAGGGCGGTGAGCGCCACGCCCCCCACCACGAACCCAACCAGTATCCGCGCCGGGGTCCAGCGGGTCACGTCGATGAGCACCTGTCCCACCACGCACAGTCCGCCACCCACCAAAAAAGCCCTGCCGATCATCCAAATATCCACAAAAACACCCCTTTTCACCCTCTATTGTGGGCGGTGGCGGGGCGGATATGCAAATAATGCTGGACATTTTCGCTTTTTCTGTTATAATGTGTGCGTGTATACCAATTTTAATATTTAAGGAGTTGTCACAACACAAATGGACCCTGATAGTATACGATCCATCATTCTGATTCTCATCTGCCTGGTTTTCTCTGCCTATTTCTCGGCCACCGAGACCGCATTCTCCACCTTCAATCGCTTGAAGATGAAGAATATGGCGGAGAACGGCAATAAGCGCGCCGCTCTGGTGATGAAGATGTCGGAGAACTACGACCGCCTGCTTTCTTCCATCTTGGTGGGAAACAATCTGGTGAACATTCTGCTGACCACCGTGTCCGCCGTCTTCTTCATCCAGCTGCTCAAGAGCAACGAGAGCCTGGCCACCACCGTCTCCACCATTGCCACCACCGCTGTGGTGCTGGTGTTCGGCGAGATCACCCCCAAGAGCTTGGCCAAGGAGTACGCCGACGGCTTTGCCATGGCCAGCGCCCCGTTTTTGCGGCTGATCACCTGGATTTTGCTGCCCATTAACTGGATTTTCGCGGGCTGGAAGTGGCTGCTGCGCCTGATCTTTAAGACCGACGGCGAGGACATCGTCACCGAGGAAGAGGTGCTCACCATGGTGGACGAGGCCGAGGAGGACGGCACCCTGGGCGAGCAGGAGAGCGAGCTCATTCGCCAGGTTATCGCCTTCAATGACCGCGAGGCCATCGACATCCTCATCCCCCGCGTAGAGGTGGCGGCCATCCCCGTGGATGCCACCAGCCAGGAGCTGGCCGAGGCCTTCCTGGAGACCGGATTCTCCCGTCTGCCGGTGTATGAGGACACCATCGACCACATCGTGGGCGTGGTGTATCACAAGGATTATTACCAGCGCGCCGCCCAGGCGCCCACCCCCCGCGACCTGATGAAGGATGCGGTGTTCATCCCTCCGACCCTTAAGATTCGCCTGCTGCTCAAGCAGTTGCAGGCCGAGCAATCCCACATCGCTATGGTGGCGGACGAATACGGCGGCATCCTGGGTATCGTCACCATGGAGGATATCCTGGAGGAGCTGGTGGGCGAGATTTGGGACGAGCACGACGACGTGATTCGCAACATCGTGCCCCAGCCCGACGGTAGTGCCCTGGTGCTGTGTTCCACCGAGCTGATTGACCTGATGGAGCACTTCGACACCGAGACGGAGTGCGACGCTACCACCGTCAGCGGATGGGTGATGGAGGCCACCGGCTGCATCCCCGCCGTGGGCGACACCTTCACCGCCGACGGCCTCTGCGTCGAGGTGCTGCAGGTGGAGTTGACCCGCCCCGACCAGATTCGGGTGTGGCCCGCCCCCGCCGAGGAGCAAGAATAAGTAAAAAAGACCGCTT
>JAZREF010000058.1:0-3107 GCA_045660625.1 Acutalibacteraceae bacterium | reverse complement strand
TTGCCGGCGTGAGAGGCCGGAGTCTTAGGCCACTTGACCAACGGGCCATATAATGGTGCACCTCCAGGGACTCGAACCCTGGACACCCTGATTAAGAGTCAGGTGCTCTACCAACTGAGCTAGAGGTGCTTGTCACCACGGGTTTGTTTCAAACCGCTTGACTATAATACACTACGATTTCCGATTTGTCAATACCTATTTTTAAATTTTTTCAACTTTTTTTGCGGAAGAGGGAAACCGCCTTTTGCGCCCATTCCACCACCTTGAATTTGGCCACGTATCGTCCGCCGCCCTGCACCAGATCCTGCTGGTCGGCGCTCCACAGGGAGATGGCCTGCCGTCGGTCGGTGGCGGACCCCACGCAGAGGGGCGGGTACATCACGCACCACCAGTTTTGCCCCGCGCCGTCCCCGATGACCAGCCGCACCGCGTCGTAGGTGCCGGCGGGCAGGGTGAGGGTGTCGTATTGCCGTGTGGTGAAGTACGCGCGGCACACCTGGGCGGTGACGGGATAGTCGTATCCCTCGGCGGCCACCACCGCCTGTGCCGCCGCCTGAATGGCGGGCAGGCGACCCTCCGCCAGCGCCAGTGCCTCCTCGGGGGTGGCAGCCACCTCCTGCCAGTCGGCGGAGAGAGCCACCACGGCGTCGCGGACTTTCAGTTTCAGCGCCTGATCCTCCGCGCTGTCCGAGTGGGCCAGGATGTGCAGCCGCACCACCTGTTCCCGCACCCCCTCGCAGGTGCCGTGGAGGCGGCACACCGACAGGGTCAGACAGATCGCCATCGCCCCGGCCGCCGCTTTGAGCCATCGTTTCGTGTTTCGCGTCATAACAAAAACCGCCCTTTCCGTTTTCTACCAACAGAATGGGCGGTTTCACGCGACTTTATTCAAATTTGTTACATAACGCCCCCACAGGGCTGACACATAAAGGCGGTGGGGTAGTCTTTTTTCAACTCTTCCACGCAGGCGTTGGCGGCATTCTCGTCCTCGAAGATGGCGAAGACGCAACTGCCCCTGCCGGTCATCTGACTGCACAGGGGCGCATAGGCTTCCATCCGACGGCGGATGTCGGCGACGCCCTCCAGTTTGGTAGCCACCTCGAACACGTTCACCGCTTGGGCGCACACGCTCGGCAGGTCGCCTGCGTTCAGCGCGGCGATGGCGGGGGTGTTGTCGGGGCGGGCGTGAATCTCGGCGTTGTCCACCGCGGCGTAGGCCTCCTTGGTGGAGATGCCCTCTTGGGGTTGGGCAATCACGATGTAGCAATCGGGCAGGGCGGGCAGAGACTGCAATCCCTCGCCGATGCCGGTGACGAATGCGGTGCCGCCCATCACGCAGAAGGGCACGTCGGCGCCGATGGTCAGGCCAATCTCGCACAGTTGCTCGGCGGTCAGGTTGGCCTCGTACAGTCGATTCAGCGCCCACAGGACGCCTGCGGCGTCGGCGGAGCCGCCACCCATACCCGCCTGTTGGGGGATGCGCTTTTCCACCGTCAAATGCACGCCGCCCGAGATGCCGGTGGCGGCAAAGAATGCCACCGCCGCCTTATAGGCGGTGTTTTTCTCCACAGGGCAGTCGCAGCCGGGGGCATCCAGGGTGATGTCCTCCGCCTTCTGCGCCGTGACGGTGTCGTAGACGCTCACCGCCTGGAAAACACTCTCCAGCAGATGATAGCCGTCCTTACGGACACCCACAATGTCCAGGGTCAGGTTAATCTTCGCAGGGGCGTGAACGGTTACTTGCATAAGCCGTTTTCCTCCAAAAAGGCGCGCATACGCTTGATCGCCTCGGTAATATGCTTGATGGAATAGCAGTAGGAGATGCGGATGAAGCCCTCGCCGCTGTCGCCAAAGGCGTTGCCGGGCACCACCGCCACGTGCTTCTCACGCAGCAGGCGCTGGCAGAACTCCTCGGAGGTCATACCCGTGGACTGGATGGAGGGGAAGACGTAGAAGGCGCCCTCCGGCTCAAAGCAGGTGAGGCCCAGTTTGTTCAGCTCGTCCACGATGTAGCGGCGACGCATATCGTATTCGCCGCGCATCTTCTCCACGTCCTCGTCGCCGTTGTTCATCGCCTCGATGGCGGCGTACTGGGCGGTGGTGGGGGCGCACATCAGGCCGTACTGGTGCAATTTGACCATCACCTTCATCACGGGGGCAGGGCCACAGGCATAGCCCAGACGCCAGCCGGTCATAGCAAAGGCTTTAGAGAAGCCGGACACCAGCACGGTGCGCTCCTGCATCCCCTCGATGGCGGCAAAGCTCACGTGCTCGCGGCCGTAGGTCAGTTCGCCGTAGATTTCGTCACTCAGCACCATAATGTCGGTGCCGCGCAGGACGTCCGCCAGTGCCTCCAGCTCCTCACGGGGCATAATGGCGCCGGTGGGGTTGTTGGGGTAGGGCAGTACCAGCAGTTTGGTCTTGGGGGTGATGGCGGCGGCCACCACCTCGGCCTTCAGGCGAAAAGCGTCCTCTGCCTTGGTCACCAGCGGGACGGGTACGCCACCCGCCATACGGGTCAGGGGGTCGTAGCACACAAAGGCGGGTTCGGGGATCAGCACCTCGTCACCGGCGGTGACAAGGGCACGGAAGCACAGGTCGATGGCCTCGCTGCCGCCCACCGTCACCAGCACCTCGCTTTTGGGGTCGTAGGTGACATGGCTGTGGCGGCTCACATAGCCGGAGATGGCCTCGCGCAGAGCGAGAAAGCCGGCGTTGGGGCTATACCAGGTGCGTCCCTTTTCCAGTGTGCGGGTTGCCTCCTCGCGGATGTGCCACGGGGTGGAAAAATCCGGCTCACCCACCGAGAGGGAGATCACGTCCTCCATCTCGGCGGCAATATCAAAGAATTTACGGATACCCGATGGTTTCATATCCACCAGGGTGCCGTTCATCAGCTTGTCGTAATTCATACTCCGCCTCTCTCGTCCTGCTCCTCATCGGTGAACAGCACGCCGCGCTCCTTATATTTCTTCAGTACAAAGTGGGTGGCGGTGCCTAGCACGCCGGGGAGGGGGGACAGACGCTTGGCCACGAACATCGCCACGTCCTTAAAGGTACGGCCGTTGACGGTCACCATCAGGTCGTGGCCGCGGCTCATCAGGGAC
>JAZREF010000057.1:0-10011 GCA_045660625.1 Acutalibacteraceae bacterium | reverse complement strand
TACAGCATCGGGAAAGTGGTGCCGACGGCGATGGTGTCCAGCGCGGCTTCGTACAGGGCGGGATTCATGCCCTCGTAACAGCGCAGAGTCAGTTGCGGTACGACACCGCGACGGCGGCGGGTGCCTTCCATCGCCAGCAGGGCGAAGGTGTCTGCCCCATCGGGACGGTCCGCGCCTCCGAGGATCACACGGGAGTCGAAATATTCACCCCATTCTTCCATCCGCCGCCACAGATCCTCGATCCACGCCAGCGCCTCCGCTTCGGTGAGGCGTCCTGCGGCCAGATCGGCGGCGAGGTACGGGCCTAAATACCGATCCATCCGCCCATAATTCCACGTGCCGGACAGCACGAAGAACAGATAGGACAGCTGCAGCGCCTGCGGGAAAGTGGCGGCAGGGCGGTGGGCGATATGGGTAAGATCCGATGCAAGAGCAGAGGCGTCAGCGGCATAGCGCAAGCACACCTCGCTGAGCATATCCAAAGCCTGAATAAGGCCATCGTAAAAAGCGGGATTGCCCTCACGCTTTTCGGCGCACAGTTCGCGCAACCCATCCACGCCCAGGGTCAGCAGGCGGGTGGGATCCATCTGGATACCGCTGATGCGATACAGCGCGTGGGCGGCGGTGGGGGTGTCGTAGGGGGCGTTGTGGACGAAAACGTCCAGCCACTCGGCGGGATACTGCGCCGCGATCTTGCCGGCGGTATTCTCGGTCTGCCAAAAGGCGAACAAGGCGTCCGCCTCTTCCCGCTCCTCGGCGGTGAGGGTGCCGTCACCCACGGCGGCAGACCAAGACGGCTCGTGGAGGTAATACCCCACCCCGCCGTGGCACTGGGGACGCACGCCGATGGGTAGGCGCAGGGCGCGGCCCGCCACCAAATCCCCCTGCCGCAGGGGCAGCAGATGGTGGTCAAACATCACCTGTAAGCACGCCGCCTCGCGGGCGTAGATATCGGGGGCAGATTGATACCGCCGTGTCAATTCAGCGGCATACGTCAGCAATTCTTTACCCGTCACGGCGGACACCTCCCTACAGATAAGGTCATTATATTAACAGTATAAGACAGTATATTGACAAATACTCCTTGACTGTTGATATTTTATGTGCTATTTTGATATTAAGGTGATCAAGATATGAAACAACTGCTAAAACAAGAGGTTTTCCCCTATCTGCATTTCCACTCCCGCCGCACGCGGTTGTCCGACGGATTAGGCACCTCCATCCCCCACTATCACGACTATTACGAGATATTCCTGGTGGAGGAGGGTCCCCTGCTCCACCACATCAACGGCGACTGCGAGACGGTGTACCCCGATACGCTGGTGTTCGTCCGACCGGAGGATCAGCACTTCTTCGCCCGCAAGGATAAGGGCACGGTGCAGTTCTTCAACCTGGCCTTTGGGGCGGATCAGTTCGCCCGCGCCATGGAATTGGCCACCCAATGCACCCCTCAGGTCGCCGACCTGCCGCTGATGGACAAGGTGGTGCTGCCCCACGAGCTCAGCCGCCTATTGCTGCGGCGGATGAAGTGGCTGCGGGACGTGAACAAGTGGGTGCCGCTGGCGGTGCAGGAGGCGGAGGGCGTCACCCTGCTGGGGGAGCTCATCGTGCTGCTCACGGTGGGCAGCGGCAACGCACACATCGTCCCCTTCTGGCTGCGCAAGGCCTGCGACGCTATGTATCTGAACGAGAATCTGGCGGCGGGCATCCCGCGGCTGGTGGAACTTTCCGGCAAAACCCAAGAGCACGTCACCCGCAGTATGCGCAAGTATATGGGACAGTCCCCCTCCACCTTTGTCAACGCCATACGGCTGGAGCGGGTGGCGGAGGCGCTGACCTCCACCGACCGCCCCATCTTCGACATTATGCTGGACGTGGGATTCCAAAATACCAGCCATTTCAACAAACTGTTTAAGGATAAATACCATATGTCCCCCCGCAAATATCGGGCGTCGGGTATGCACATCCTGGGACAAACGGAATGAGGAGAGATTTGCTATGAAAATGAGAAAATTCACCGCGCTGCTGGCGGTACTGACCCTGATTTGCGCCCTGTGGGCGCCTGTGGCGGTGTCCGCCGAGACCCCCGCCCCCGTAACCGCCCCTGCCGCCCCTGCCGCGCCCGCGGCGGTCGCCGACGATATGCTGGATGCTCCGCTGGAGCTGCTAGCGGCGCTGGATAACGGCGACAAACTCTGCGCCGTGTATAGCCAAATCATCGACGGCATCCGCAAGGGCGAGACCTACTTTGCCTTTGAGGGTGGCTACACCCTCACCGAGCAGGAGCAGGCCATCCTGCAATCGGTGGTGGACGCCACCATCCCCGAGATCTACGGCGATTATGCGGGTCACAGCTACTGCAGCGTGTACGAGGACTTTTTCTCCGGCTGGTTCTACGATTGGGGTGTCACCGCCGAGCAATTCTCCCAGTTGGAGCAGGTGGTGGCCGAGATGACCGCCGATCTGGCAGGCAAATCCGACTATGAGAAGAGCCTCATCCTCCACGATCGACTGGTTAAGGCCAACGTCTACGATTACAGCGAGCATCACCAGACCGCCTACGGCGCCCTGATTGAGGGGGCGTCGGTGTGCGCCGGCTACGCCCGCGCCTATCAGCTGCTGTTGCAGTCGGTGGGCATCCCCTGCCTGTACGTGTCCGGCACGGCGGACAATGGCTCCGCCATCGGCGGCCACGCCTGGAACATCGTGCGGCTGGACGGCCAGTGGTACTATTGCGACACCACCTGGGACGACTATGACAACCTCTACTGGGGCGTGCAATACCCCTATTTCAACACCACCTACGCCGACATCAGCGTCGACCACTTCCTGGATCCCATCTACGAGGAGTGGGTGCCCCGCTCCACCTCCACCGACCACAACTATTTCGTCCGCGAGGGTCTGGTGGTGGAGACCCTCACCCTGAATCAGATGATCGCTCTGCTGAAAAAGCACAATCCAGCTCATCTGAAGCTGGTGGGAGATATCGAGAATAACGCCAGAGCCATCGTCAATCTCTTCTACAACAACTTCGACACCATTGCCAAGGAGCTGGGCGCCCCCAGCGGCAACGGCTGGGTCAGCTATTCCAGTGACTATTCCATCTTTGACCTGGTGATGGTGCTGGATCACCAGCACGACTACGAATACCAGATCACCGACCCCACCTGTGAGGAGTATGGTGATTACATCTACGCCTGCCGCACCTGCGGCGACCGCGACTGGGTGTCCACCGACCCGCTGGGTCATAACGCGGCGGACGCCTGGTCCTGCGACGAGAACGGTCACTACAAGGTCTGCACCCGTTGCGACGGGGCGGTGGAATACGGCGAGCACACCTACGCCGGCGGCGCCTGCTCCGTCTGCGGATACGGCGACGCGGTCTGCGACCACGAGTACGCGGTGACCGTCCTCATCGAGGTGTCCTGTCAGGGCTACGGCTGGTACGAGTACACCTGCACCCTGTGCGGCGATCATTACAACGAAACGATTCCCGCCCTGGGTCATATCAGCAATGGGTTCGTCCCCTTTGACGGCGAGACCCACGTCCTGTGGTGCGAGCGCTGCAACGACATCGTGGAGGAATATTCCCACACCTATGACGACGACCGTGACGCCGACTGCAACGACTGCGGCTATCAGCGGCAGATCACCCTCTACGGCGACGCCAACGGAGACGGCAAGATCAACAACAAGGACCTGGGCCGTCTGCAACAGTATCTCAACGGCTGGGAGATTGACATTGACGCCTCCGCCTGCGACCTCAACGGCGACGGCAAGGTGAACAACAAAGACCTGGGACGTCTGCAACAGTATCTCAACGGCTGGGACGTCACCCTGGGGTAAAATAGCCAAAGAAAAGGCACCCTCACGAGAGGGTGCCTTTTTTATGCTTATTCAGCGGATTTTTTCTTCTTGCTCACCAGAATAAAGGCCACAATACAGCCGATCAGCAGGATGGCGACCACGCCGATGCCTGCCAGCAGCAGGACGGGGGTGCCGCCCTTGCCGTCTGCGCCGTCCTCGTCCGCCTCGCCGTCGGCGGGGGTGTCCTCAGAGGGGGTGGTCACCGCGTCGGTGGCGGTGGTGCTATCGGTAGAGGTGGGGTCGGTCACCGCGTCGGTGGCCGGGGTGGTCTCGTCCTCCACCGCGGGGGCGCTGGGGGCGGTAGTGGTGGTGGTGACGGGAGCCTTCGTGGTGGTGGTGGCGTTGGGGGCGATGGTGGCCACCGTGTTGTTGCCGGTGTCCTCAAAACCCTTGGAGGTCTCAAAGAGGCGGATATTATCCATCAGCGCCTCGCCGCCCAGGTCGCACACCGCGATGCCGATGCGGGTGAACACGCCGGTGTTGAACTGGATGTAATAGCTGCCCCAATCGCTGCCGTACACCTCGCTGTCGAACTCAAAGCCCATCACCGCCTGGGGGATGGACATGGTGTCGTCCAGCACCATAAACTTACCGCCGCCGCTCTTGAGCACCTTGATGTCAAAGGCCAGCGAATAGGTGGTGTTGGGCTTGACCGTCACCCACTGGGTGTAATAGATGCCATCGGCGTCGCCGGCGGTGTAGTGCAGCACCTTGCCGTGCTCCTTGTCGTCAGAGGTGACCGACAGGAAGCCGTTGCGCCAGCCGGCGCCGTCCTTCCAATAGGTGGTGCCGCCGGAGAAGTCGTTGTTCTTGGTCAGGCTGTCGGCGTTCTTGCAGATCAGGGCGTCGGCGGACATATCCACCTTAACGCGGCCGCTGTTGCGCTCGCCCACGTACTTGATGCCCTCGCCGTTCTTGTACAGCGCCAGGCCGTCCACCCACAGTTTGGAATTCTCGCCGCACAGGGCGATGGTCACCTGGGTCAGGTCGGCGGAGTTAAAGGCCACCGAGCGCAGGTGCCACTCGTCGTCCCAGGCGGTGGGCACGATCTGGCGATTGGCGCGGGAGCAGCGGGTGCGGTACTTGGAATAGATCATAAACTTGCCGGTGGAGGAGTCCACCACGCCCACAGAGGCGTGACCGCTGTTGGTAGCGGAGAGATAGGTGCCCTTGACCCACGCGGAGAAGACGTAGTTGGTGTTGGGCTCCACGGGGACGGTGAAGGTGTACCACTTTTCGGAGCTATTGCCGGAGGAGTTGAAATACAGCACCTTGCCACCCTCGGGGGCGGTCTTGTCGGTCACCACAGACACGGCGCCGCCCACAAAGGAGCTGACGTTCCACGCCGCGCCGTCGGTGGACTCGAAGGAGCCGTTCTTGATGACGTTGACGCCCTCGGAGGCGGGGCGATTCTGGGCGGAGCTGAAATCGTACAGGGTGTAGGTGCCGGTCTGGCTGCTATCCTTGCCGATGTTGATGGAGCCGTCCAGCTTCACGTAGGTGGTGGCCTTCTTATACTTAGCGGAGACGCCCGCCACGTTGCCCGGGTCGCTCTCCACGGTATTGCCCTTATCGTCCCGCACCACGATCTTGTACATCGAGTTGGCGACGGCGGTGTCCACGTAGCGGCCCTTACCATTGGTGACGTAGTCCGCCTGATTGGCGTCCGCCAGGATGGTCTCCCAGTTCTTGCCGCCGTCGGTGGAGCGGAGGATGTCCATCTTGGTGGCCTGGGGAGAGGTGATCCACTCCACGATGCCGCCGCCCTCGTTGCAGTAGAGGACGGGCTTGTCCAGCACGATGGTCTCGCCGCGGTACTCGGCGCGGTAGTCGTCGATGTAGTGGCGCAGCAGGGTCACCGTCTCCAGATAGTCGGTGTTGGGGCCGGTGCGGTTGTAGGAATTCAGCAGATAGTAGGCGGTGCTGCGGTGCAGACCGTTGGACATCCACGCCCACTGGATACCGCCCTTCCAGCCGCGCTCCATCATACGCTGACGATAGAGAATCAGCTTGTCGGCGTACTGCTGGGGGGTAAATTTGCCGTCGTGACCGATGTTGTACTCGCTAAGAATCATCGGCGCATCCGAGAAGAAGGTGTCCGCCTCGGCAACACCCACGTTGTTGTCGTACAGGTTATGACCCATTATGTCCATATCGAAGCCATTGTACATAGCCTTGTTCTTGTCGTTAGAGGCCATGGTCAGCGCCACGCCCGGCAGCTCCTCGCGGGCCACCTTGGTGACCTGCTGCATAAAGTAGACCATATCCGCCTCGGTGACGCCGTAGTTATCGCGGTCGCCGCCGAAGTGATTGCCCTCCTGAGAGTCGTTGATCTCATTCTCGATCTCGTCGGTGATGGCCACCATCGCCACCACGTCGGGGTACTCCGCCAACATCTCGCACACGGGGCGGGCGAACCGCTCGGCATAGTGCTGGGCGATGGTGGGGTTGGCGTACTTCTGGCTGAAGATGTTCCAGGCGTCCATACCGTAGTAGTTGGGGGCGGAGGAGGAGTGGAAGCAGATGGTCCACATCACGGGCATACCGATCTCGCGGCACATATCCAGCAGACGGCGGGCGTTGTCCAGGAACTCCTGCTTGACGCCGATGACGTCGCCGTAGGCGTCGAACACCACGCCCTCGTCGTAGATGGAGCCGCCGTAGCCCAGCAGGTTGTAGCCCATGGCCTTGAGGTTGTAAATCTCGTGATAAATCTTGTCGGCGCCCACGGTGTCCATAGCCACGGTGGACCAGTTGTTGCCGTAATAGCGCACCATCAGGTCGTTGCCCGTCAGGCTATGACCCACGTTGCCGCCATCAAACCAGGGGAACCAGATGCCGTCGATGAGGCCGTCACGCTTGAGAATCTGCTCGATGAGCATATCCTTGCCGGAGGCGGTCCAGGCGAAATCGCCGCCGGGGGCTTTAGCCGCCGACACGGGGATGACGCCTGCCAGCAGGCACAGAGTGCACAGCAGGGTAATCAGGGTGCGGGAGAGGTTCTTTTTCATTTTGTTTCTCCTTTTCGGGGAAATATTTGGTTGCATCTATCACTATACCATACAAATGCCCCCGTGTCTACCCTCGCCACGCAAAAAGCGGCGTATGCAAGACGCACACGCCGCTTTGGAGGGTTATTTTTTCTTACGCAGGATGAAGAACAGAGCCACGCCGCCGCCAATCAGCAACACGGCGCCGCCGAGAGCCACCCACAACCACGGGAAACCGCTGTCGCCCTCATCAAGGGCGGGGTCGACGTCGCCGTCGGCGGGGGTGTCGAGGGTGGGGGTGTCCCCGTCATCCGCAGGGGCGGTGGGGGCGGTGTCCCCGTCGGTAGGCTGAGCGTCGCCGTCGGTGGGAGGCGTATCGGTGGGGGTGGTGGTGACGCTGTCGGGGGTGGTGGGGGTGTCGTCGGAGGGGACGGTGCCGTCCGCCGCCTTAAAGAGGCGGATGTTGTCCAGCAGCGCCTCGCCGCCCAGATTGCACACCGCGATGCCGATGCGGGTGAAGGCGGCGGTGTTGAATCGCACGCAATAGCTGCCCCAATCGGTGCCGTACACCTCCCCGTCGAACTCAAAGGCCATCACGGGATCGGGCAGGTCCATACCGTCGTCCAGCACCACCAATTTGCCGCCGCCACTCCGGATAATCCGCATATCCAAGGTGATGGCGTAGTCGGTGTGCGGCTGCACCTCCACCCATTTGGTGTAGTAGGTGCCGTAGCCGTCGGCGGTGGCGGTGTAGTGCAGGGCGCCATCGGTCACCGACAGGAATCCGCCCTGCCAGCCGGCGCCGTCCTGCCAGTAGGTGGCGCCGTTGGCAAAGCCGCTGTTCTTGGTCAGCACGGCGGCGTCCTTGCACACCAGCGGGTCGGCGGATAGATCCACCTTGACCCGACTGCTCACCCGCTGGCCCACGTATTTGGTGCCATCACTGCTCTTGTACAGTGCCAGGCCGTCCAGCCACATTTGGGAATTGTCGCCGCAGAGGGCGATGGTCACCTCGGTCAGGTCGCCGCTGTTGAAGGACACCGCCCGCAGGTGCCAGTCGCCGTCCCAGGCGGTGGGATAAATCTGGCGGTTGGCGCGGGAGGAGCGGGAGCGGTAGGCGGGATAAATCATAAACTTGCCCGTGGTGGGGTCGATGACACCCACCGAGGCGTGGCCGCTGTTGGCGGCGGAGAGATAGGCGCCCTTAATCCAAGCAGAGAAGGTGTAGTTAGTGTTCTTCTCCACCGGCACGGTGAAGGTGTACCACCCCTCGGCGGTGGTGCCGGAGGTGTTGAAATACAGACTCTTGCCGCCCTCGGGGGCGGTCTTGTCGGTCACCACAGACACGGCAGAGCCCAGGAAGGAGGCGGTGTTCCACCGAGCGCCGTCAGCGGACTCAAAGCCGCCGTTGGCCAGCAGATTGGCGGCGTCGGAGGCAGGACGATGGGTGGCCACGCCGAAATTGGTCAGGGTGTACTTGCCCAAGGGGCTATTGTCCTTGTAAATGCCGATGGCGCCGTCCAATTGGAGGGTGGTGGTGGGTTTCTTGTACTTCTGCTCCACCCCCGCCACGTTGTTGGGGTCGCTCTCGGCGGTGTTGCCCTTGCCGTCACGCACCACAATCTTGTACATCGCGTTGGGGGTGGCGGTGTCCACGAATCGTCCCTTATTTTTGCTCACGTAATCCGCCTGGTTGGCGTCCTTCAGCACCGTCTGCCAACTCTTACCGCCGTCGGTGGAGCGGAGGATGTCCATTTTCGTCGCCTGGCGGGAGGGAATCCACTCCACGATGCCGCCGCCCTCGTTGCAGTAGAGGACGGGCTTATCCAGTACCACCGTCTCGCCGCGGTAGGCGGCGCGGTAGTCGTCGATATAGTGGCGCAGGTCGCCCACGGTGGAGATAAAGTCGGTGTTGGGCCCGTCGGTGGCCACAGAATCCAGCAGGTAATAGGCGGTGGAGGCATTTTCGCCGTCCTGCATCCACGCCCACTGGATGCCGCCCTTGTAGCCGTAGTCCATCATCTTCTCACGGAAGGTGATCAGTTTCTGGGTGAACACGTCGGCGCCGAAATGACCGTCGCCGCCGATGTTGTACTCCGCCAGAATCACCGGGGCGTCGGCGCAGAAGCTGTCCACCTCGGGGATGTTGGCGTTGTTGTCGTAGCGGTTGTGACCCACCAAATCCTGGTCGAATCCGTTGTAGATGGCCTTGTTCACGTCGTTGGAGGCCACGGTGCGAGCCACATTAGGCAGCATCTCCTGGCACACGTCGTTGACCCGGCTCATAAAGTAAATCATATCCTCCTGGGACACGCCGTAGTGGGCGCGGCTGCCGCCGGCGTGGTTGCCCAGCTCCACGTCGTTGATCTCATTCTCCGGCTCGTCGGCGATGGCCACCAGCGCCACCACGTCGGGGTACTCCGCCAACATCTCGCACACCGGGCGGACGAACCGCTGGGCGTAATGGTCCGCGATGGTGGGGTTGGCGTACTTCTGGGCGAAGAGATTGTAGGCGTCCATACCGTGACTCTCGGGAGAGGAGGAGGAATGGAAGCAGATGGTCCACATCACAGGCATACCGATCTCGCGGCACATATCCAGCAGACGGCGGGCGTTGTCCAGATACTCCTGCTTGACCCCCAGCACGTCGCCGTAGGCGTCCAGCACCACGCCCTCGTCGTACAGCGATCCGCCGTAGCCCAGCAGGTTGTAGCCCATGGCCTTGAGATTATAGATGTTGTAATACACCTGATCGGCGCCCAGGGTGTCCATCGCCACGGTGGACCAGCCCTCGCCGAAATACCGCACCATCACGTCGTTGGCGGTGAGGCTGTGGCTGCCGGTCATCCCCTCGAACCAAGGCATCCAGATGCCGTCGATGAGACCGTCACGCTGCAAAATTTGCTCGATGAGCATCGGCTTTTTCGCGTCGGTATAGGCAAAATCGCCGCCGGGAGCCTCTGCCGCCGATAGCGGCAGGGCGGCACACAGTAAGAGCGCGGCGCAGGCCAGCGCCAATAGTCGGCGTTTCATACGCATCCTCCTTTTTTTGGAAGGCTTTTTCCCATTGTATCACACAAATTGGCGGTTGGCTATCAGTTTTTTTGCAGAGTGGACGCAAAAAAACGGCGTGTGCGAAATGCACACGCCGTTT
>JAZREF010000056.1:0-5180 GCA_045660625.1 Acutalibacteraceae bacterium | reverse complement strand
CTCCATATATTTACGCATACTGCGGGTGACGTGCTCTTGGGTCTTGCCGGAAATCTCCACCAGTCGAGGAATACCCGCCGCCAGATTTTCCGGCAGGTACATGGCGTCGCAGGCCTTGCGTAGCCAAAAGGGGATGGTGTGGGCGTTGCCGCTGCCTACGGTGAGCAGTACGATCATCTCGGCCAGCAGGGTAACCCCTTCGGCCTCCATCACGGCCGGCGGCACCCAGTTGTTCACGTCCCGCAGCCACTTCATACGGCGCAGCAGCAGGCGGCTCAGCTCGTGGGGCAGCACCACCTTATTCGACAGGGGCAGCTCGGCCACCTGCGGGGTGCATTGCGCCGCCAGCGCCATCGCTCTTCTAAATTGATCCTCCGCAAAGGCGAGATTAAAGAATTGCACCGTGCTTCGATCTTTGCGGGAGAAAAAGTGTTGATCCTCGGGACAGATAAACACCAGTGTGTCGGGATAGATGGTCTCGCACTCCCCGTTGATGTGGTGCAGCAGGGGTCCCTCCTCCACCAAAAAGATTTCGTAATAGTCGTGGCAGTGAGGCGCAGAATTGCCCAGTACGTCGGACAGCCGCGTCCGACGGGAATGGAATTGCAGATAGGGAAATACCTCATTTTTAAGCAATTGCTTCATATTCATCACCCAAATATCAACATACCACATAAAAAATCAACAGTCAAGGAGATTTTGTCAATATACTGTCTTATACTTAAACTGAATCCGTATGTTTCGGTGAATCATTCTGTTTTTTGAGGAAGTGATGGTTGTGACGGGTAAGGAATTGCTCACCTACGCCGCGGCGTTTACGCGGTGTTATTCGGCTGCGCCCGACATCTATACCCGTGAGGCGGACTGCCTGCGGGTGATGTTTGACCACCATCTGCTGCCCCTGCGGGCAGAGGATGCGGTGGCGGGTCGCGCTCTGCGCTTACCCATCGGTGTGCGACCTCAGTGCCACGGCGGCGTGGGGTATTATCTCCACGAGCCCTCTTGGGTTGCCGCCGTCCATGACGGCACCCTCACCGCTGAGGAGCGGGCAGAGGCGGATGCCCTGTTGGCCTTTTGGCAGACCGAGAATACCGCGGCCAAGATCGCGGCGCACTACCCCGCCGCATGGCTGGATATTTTCGTCCACAACGCGCCCTACGATACCCCCACCGCCGCCCACGCGCTGTACCGCATCAGCGGCATCCAGATGGACCCCACCCGCCTGCTGACTTTGGGCGTAGAGGGGATGATCGCCCTCTGTGAGGAAAAGAAAGCGGGAAACCCCGCCTTCTACAACGGCCTGATTCGCGCCTTGGAGATTCTCTCAGAGGTGTGTCTGCGGTATGCCGACGAGGCAAAGGCGCTGGGAGAGGAATCCCTCGCCGCTGATTGGACTCATATTGCCCGCCACCCTGCCGCCACCTTTACTCAGGCGTTGCAACTGTCCTATCTCTTCTTCGTACTGTCCGGCACCTGGAATTACGGACGGATGGATAAGTACCTGGGCGGTTATCTGGCCGCCGATTTGGCAGAGGGTCGTCTCACCGAGGAGGGGGCTCTGCGCTGGATTGAGGATTTGTGGTGCCGTATGGCGGAGTGGGGCGAGTATTTCGACTCTCGCGTTATCCTCGGCGGTGCCGACCGCCCCGCAGGCGCCGACACCTTCGCCCGTCTGGCGATGGAGGCCACTCGCCGCCGTGGCGGCATTGTGCCCCAGCTGACCCTGCGCCTCTACGAGGGGATGGACCCCGCCCTGTACGAGCAGGCGCTGGATACCATCGCCGCAGGAACCACTTTCCCGATGCTGTACAACGACGCGGTGAATATCCCCGCGGTGATGGACGCCTTCGGTGTGGACGCGGCCACCGCGCAGAACTACGTGCCCTACGGCTGTGGCGAATACGTGCTGTGCAATCAGAGTATCGGCACCCCCAGCGGCACGCTGAATTCTTTGTTCGCGCTTAACGACGCCATCTACGGCAAGAAGCGCCACCTGTTCCTCGATGCCCCCGATTTCGAGGCGTTTTACACCGCCTATTTGGGCGAGGTGGAAAAGATTGTCACTTGTCTTTCCTTGCAGGAAAAATTAGAATATGACGTGATGGGGCAGGAGTGTCCCCTCCTGTATTACAGCCTACTGTTCGACGATTGTATCGCCCGTGGCAAGCCCCTGTTGGAGGGTGGCTTGCGCCATCTGGGCGGCACGGTGGAGAACTACGGCAATATCAACACCGCCGATGCCCTCACGGCGATGAAAGCGGTGGTGTACGACCAAAAATTGGTCACCCCGCAGGAACTGTCCGACGCGCTGGCCGCCGACTTTGCGGGCAACGAGCGCCTGCGTCAGTTGTTGCTGGCGCAACCCAAGTACGGCAACGACCACCCCGACGCGGATGGGATGGCCGCCCGCTTGCACCGGGATATCTGCACCCGCATTCGGGATTGCGCCCCCGTCGCGGGGTTGGATTCCTATCTGGCGGTGCTGATCAATAACGAATTAAACTCCGTCTTCGGCCTGGGCACCGGCGCTTCTGCCGACGGCCGCCACGCAGGGGAGCATATGGCCAACGGCAACAACCCCATGAGCGGTCGGGACACCTGCGGTGTCACCGCTATGCTCAATTCGCTGACTAAATTGGACACCCACGTCCACGCCGGTGCGGTGCAGAATATGCGCTTCTCCCGCGAGATGTTCGGCGACCTGCGTCCAAGACTGAAAGAGCTGTTGCGCACCTACTTTGAGCAGGGTGGCGCACAGAGTATGATCACCGTCCTCTCCCGCGGCGACCTGGAGGCCGCCCTGCGTGAGCCGGAGAAATACCGCCACCTCATCGTCCGCGTGGGCGGCTTCTCCGCCCGCTTTGTGGACCTAAGCCCCGTGGTGCAGAAGGAATTGCTCGCCCGCACACTTTACTAAGGAGGATTGCCCGTGGCTGTCATTTTTGATATCGAACGCAGTGGTATGCACGACGGCCCCGGCATCCGCACGGTGGTGTTCTTCAAGGGCTGTCCCCTTCGTTGCCGCTGGTGCCACAATCCCGAGAGTTGGGAGATGGCACCCCAGACCCTCCACTATCCCGACAAGTGTATTGCCTGCGGCGGCTGTGCCGAGGGTTGCTACACCGGCGCCCTCTCGGTCTGCGGTGGGGAGATGACGGTGGCGGAGGTTATGAAGCCGATTGTGGCGGACAAACCCTACTACGGCGCCGACGGCGGCGTCACCCTGACGGGTGGCGAGCCCCAGATGCAGGCGGATTTTGCCGCCGACCTCACCGCCGCCTGCCACCGGCAGGGGATAGGGGTGGCCATCGAGACCTCGATGGCGATCTACCGCCCCGACCTGCTGGCGCAGATGGATCTCATTATGGTGGATGTCAAAATCTGGGACGACGCCCGCCATCGCGAGTATACCGGCGTGGGCAACGCCGCTATCCTCGAGAATATCCGCAAGGCGGATACGTTAGGGGTGCCGATTTTGGTGCGCACCCCCATCATCCCCACCGTCAATGATAGGGTGGAGGAAATCTCCGCCATCCGTGACTTTGTTCGGTCGCTTAAACACGCGGTGGGCTATGAATTGCTGCCCTACCACCCCTTTGGGCTGGATAAGGCGCGGGCGCTGGGGCTGGAGATGCCCCGCTACCCCGAACCCACCAAAGAACAGATGGAAATGTTGAAAACTTACGCTAAATTATAAAAAAGGAGGTGGATGTATGCTATCCTACGCCGATCGCTTGGCGGCCTTACGCCGCACAAAGATTCAGCACACCTTGCAGAAGAAGCAGCAAAACGGCTGTGTGGATATGGACGACTTCGGCACCGTTCCGCTGCCTGAGAACTACCGCGTTCAGCCGTGGTACAACAGTAAAAACGGCAGTTTCTACGGCTACGACGGAATGTGCGAGAATTTCTGCCGCGTGATGGCGGCCCATCCGCCTTACGTGGACCCGATGGAGTTGCTCTGCGGCCGTTGGCGGGATATGCTGGTCAACTACCGCGGCAATCGCCTCTTCCGCCCCGCGTGGATGAAGGAGGACGAGAGCCAAAAGAACTTTGACGACGATACCACCGACCTGTGGAGCAAATGCTGGGACGAGGAACGCTTCCCTTACGACCACTTAAAGCCTCTGCAGGAGAAATACAACATCACCTCCGGCATCGACAGCGACGCACACCTGTGTTGCGACTACCGCATCGGCCTTGCTCTTGGTTTTGGCGGTCTGCTGGACAAGATTGCCCACTATCGGACGATCAACCCAGGCAAATCCGCCTTTTACGACGCGGAGGAGCGGGTGGTGCGAGCCATTCAGGACTTTATCGCCCGCCACATCGCCTGTATTAAGGAGATGTTGGCCACCGAGACGAACCCCGACCTGCGGGCGAGCCTCTCCGAGATGCTGGCGGTGAATGAGAAAGTGCTCAACGACCCGCCCGAGACTCTCCACCAGGTGTGTCAGTGGGTGGTGTACTTCAACATCGCCTCCCGCATCTACACCCGTGACGGCGCCGGGTTCCAGCTGGACACCCTCCTGCGCCCCTACTACGAGGCGGATATCGCCGCAGGCCGTCTGGACGACGACAAGGCGGTGTTCCTGCTGGCGGATCTATTGCTCAACGATCCGCAGTATTATCAGCTCTCGGGCGTGGACGCCGAGGGTAACGACCTGACCTGCCACCTATCCTACTTGGTGTTGCAGGCGGCGGACGCCCTAGACATCGCCGCCAACCTCACCGTGCGGGTGCACGAGAATTGCGAACCCGCCTTTTTGAAAAAAGCGGTGTGGTACTTATTCAAGAATAAATCCGGCTGGCCCCGCTTCTGCGGAGACAAGGCCTTGACCGAAGGGTACGAGCACAACGGCTATTCCCACGCCGACGCCAATGCCCGCATCGCGGTGGGATGCAACTGGATGTGCGTCCCGGGCAAGGAATTCCCCATGAACGACGTGGTGAAGATCAATATCGCCAAGGTATTCGAATGGGCGCTCAAAGATTTACGCAATGAGCAAAACCCCTCTGCAGAGCGTCTTTTTGCACTCTACGAATCCCACCTCAAACAGGCGGTGGAGACGGTGGCGGCGGGTGTGAACCTGCACATCGACCACCAGTGGGAGGTCACCCCCGAACTGGTGATGAACCTGATGATGGAGAATACCATCGAGCAGGGTCTCGACATCTCC
>JAZREF010000055.1:0-36595 GCA_045660625.1 Acutalibacteraceae bacterium | reverse complement strand
GCCAAGCGGTCTTAGGAAGACAACTGTGGTACCCAACTCCTTGGCTCACAGAACGACATGGCTACGATCCGACTTCTGGCAGGGGCGGGCACCCGCGCCATCGTCTTTATGGCGTTGGCGATTTCGCTGGTGGTAACGGTGCTGGAGATGTTGTCGGGCTTTCGCGACACCGACGCGGGCGCTCTGCGGATGGCACGCACCTTTGGCGCCACCAAGGGGCAGATCTTCCGCAAGGTGGTGCTGCCCTACAATATCCCCACTCTCTTTGATTCGCTTAAGGTGAATATCGGTCTGTCGCTGGTGGGGGTGATCGCGGGGGAATTCCTGGTCTCCCGCGCAGGGTTGGGCTACCTGATTGTCTACGGCGGTCAGGTATTCCGTATGGATCTGGTGATGGCCTCGGTCATCATTTTGGCAGTGACGGCGGCACTGCTCTATGAGAGCGTGGCGCTGGCGCAGAAGCTGGTCAATCGGCGTTTTCATAACTTATGAAAGGGTGAATCCATTGAATAGAGGATGGCGCAGAGCGGTGGCTCTGCTGATGGCGGTCGTGATGTTGTTCTGCCTCGTGGGGTGCGGCAAGACAGCAAAGGGCGGCCTCGATAAGGTGCGGGTGTGCGAGGTGACCCACTCGATTTTCTACGCGCCCCAGTACGCGGCGATTGCCCTGGGTTTTTTCGAGGAGGAGGGTATCGAGGTGGAACTCTCCAACGGCCAGGGCGCCGACGCGGTGATGGCGGCGGTACTGTCGGGACATATGGATATCGGCTTTGCGGGTCCGGAGGCGGCCATCTACGTCTACAACGAGGGCAAGCAGGACTATACCCAGGTGTTTGCCCAGATGACCAAACGGGACGGGGCGTTTTTGATTGCTCGCCAGCCTGCGGATGATTTTTCGTGGGAGGATCTGCGGGGTAAAACCGTCCTCCCCGGTCGCAAGGGCGGGGTGCCCTATATGACCTTCGAGTACGTCCTGAGGCAGCACGGCATCGATCCCGCCGCCGACACCACGCTGGACACCGCCGTGCAGTTTTCCATGATGACGGCGGCCTTTACCGGTGGCACGGGGGACTACGTCACCGCCTTCGAGCCTACCGCCTCGATGTTGATGCAGGAGGGCAAGGGCTATGTCGTCGCCTCTGTCGGCGAGGCTTCTGGGGAGATTCCCTACACCGCCTATTTCGCCAAAAAGAGCTATATCGAGGACAACACCGACCTCATCCAGCGGTTTACCAACGCGGTGTATCGGGGTCAGCAGTGGGTGGCTACCCACACCGACGCGGAGGTGGCGCAGGCGGTGGCGGCGTTCTTCGCCGACACCTCCCTCGACCTGCTCACCGCCTCGGTGGCGTCCTATCGTGCCATCGACGCGTGGAATACCGACCCCGTGATGACCGAGGAGAGTTTCCAGCGCTTGCAGACCGTGATGACCGAGGCGGGCGAACTCACCAAACCCGCCGATTTTGACAAGGTGGTTAATAACACCTTCGCCGAAAAAGCGAAAGGATAACAAAAAGGTCGCTACCGCGTGTTCGGTAGCGACCTTTTTTGTGTGTTAGGCTTTCTTCTTACGCATAAACAAGAGCAGGGTGATACCGCCGCCGATGAGTACCGCGCCGCCGATGATGCCGATGAGCAACCAAGGGGTCTGTTTGGGAATCGTGGACTTGCTGTCGGTATCGGCGACCTCATCCTCCGTAACGGGGGTGGTGGGGTCGGTCGTGGAATCATCCGTGGGATTGGCAGACGTCGAGGGGGCGGTTACGTCCGTGGGATTGGTCACCGCATCCGTAGGCTGAGTCACCGCGTCCGTGGGATTGGTCACCGTGGTGGTGGATTCGTTGGGGGACACGGAGGTAGTGGGAGCCGCGGTTGTGGTCGGTTTGGTTGCCGTGGTGGTCTCGGTAGGCGTCGTCCGGGTGGTGGTGACAGACGTCGTGGGAACCGTGGTGGTTTTGGGGGGATTGGTGTAATGCCACGTGGCGTCGATTAGGTCATTATTATTCTCGTTGATGACGATGGCGGCTTTTTGCGTTTCATCACCTGCATAGTACACGTCCGTTAGAGAGTAGCAGAGTTCGAAAGCTTCTTTGCCGATGGAGGTGACACTGTCGGGGATAGTCACCGAGGTGAGGGAGTCGCAATTGCCGAAGGCAGCAACACCAATGGAGGTGACGCCGTCCGGAATGATAACCGAGGTCAGGGAGCCGCATTGACCGAAGGTGCCGTTGGCGATGGAGGTGACGTTCTTGGAGATGGTCACCGAGGCGAGGGAGTAGCAATCGAAGAAGGCGGAAATGCCGATGGAGGTAACGCTGTCGGGTATGATGATCGAGGTCAGGGCGTTACATAAGTTGAAGGCCGCTTTGTCAATGGAGGTGACACCGTCGGGAATGGTCACGGAGGCGAGGGAGGTACACCCGGCGAAGGCACGCTCGCCGATGGAGGTGACGCTGTCGGGGATGGTTACCGACGCCAGATCTTCGCAAACGTAAAAAGCATACGATCCGATGGAGGTGACCCCTTCTTCGATGGTTACCGACGTGACGTTATTGATCCACGGAGCCGTCTTGGCCAAAGAGTAATTAGCCATTTTACCTTCGCCCGAAATGGTCAGATGGCCGTCTACCCACGTCCAGTTACAGTCGCCGGAGGTGCCGGAGATCGTCTTTGCCGCTACGGACAGGGTGCCCAGCGGCATGCACGCCGCTATCAGCAGAACGGATAACAAAATGGCGAGTGATTTTTTCATTCTTGGTTCCTCCTTAAAATAAAAAGGTGCGCAGCCGAAGCCACGCACCGAAAAACACATAGCTCCGATTGCTGCGACACAACTTTCGACAAACCACAAGAGAATGCGAAATTAGAGCAAGTGTTTTTGCCGTAAGGAAAAACACTTCCCCTGTAGATTGTCTTATTAAGCTGTGTCGCACTCACAGTATAACACAATTCTTTTTGTTTGTAAATATGTGAATTTGCAGGAGTGGGCGTAGCTGTTCACATGCAAAGAGGGCTTTTCATTCTCTTTGCATACATACTACTCTCACGGACACCCTATAACGAAAGGATGGGATGGCTATGCGTATCGTGACGGTGGTGGTGACCCACAATCGAAAAGAGTATCTGTTGCGTTGCATTGACGCCCTGCGGGGGCAAAAGGGGGCGCAGACGGACATCCTGGTGGTGGACAACGCCTCTGACGACGGCACCGCGGCGGCGTTGGCGCCCCTCGTCGCGGAGGGGGTCATCCGCTATCACAATACCGGTGAGAACCTGGGCGGCGCAGGCGGCTTCAATGTGGGAATGCGGCTGGCGGTGGAGATGGGCTATGACCGTCTGTGGGTGATGGACGACGATTGCATCCCCGACCCCGACGCGCTGGCGGCTCTGTTGCAGGCGGACGAGTGGCTGGGCGGTGACTACGGCTTTTTGTCCGGCATTGCCTACTGGCGGGACGGCTCAATTTGCCAAATGAACGTCCAAAAGACCGATCTGTGGCACAAGCTGGAGGACTACGCCTCGCCCCTTGTGCCGGTGGTGATGGCCACCTTTGTGTCCGCCTTTATCCCCGCCCGGCGGGTCCGCGAGGTGGGGTTGCCCATCCGCGAATTCTTCATTTGGTCGGACGATTTGGAGTACACCCGCCGCCTGTCTCGCCGCTATCCCTGCTACGCGGTCACCGACAGCCGTGTGCTCCACGATATGCGGCATAATCATAAAGTAAACATCGCCACCGACGCCCTCGACCGCCTGCCGCGGTACGCCTATCTCTACCGCAACGAGGTGTACGTCTATCGCCGTGAGGGGTTGCCGGGGATTCTGTATCTGTTTTTACGAGTGGGGTACCATCTGGGTCGCATCTGGCTCAAATCCCCCCACAAATTTCGGCGGATGAAGGTCGTCCTCTCCTCCTTTGCGGCGGGGTGGCGGTTTCACCCGCCTATCGAGGAGGTGTCGTAATGGAACCCATACGGGTGTTGCAGGTCTGCGCCGAACCCTTTGCGGGGGGCGGGCAGGAGAGCTATCTGATGAATATGTACCGCCACGTCGATCGCCATCGGGTGCAGTTTGATTTCTACACCCCCTTCGAGAACGCGATGCCGCAGATGACACGGGAGATCGAGGCGCTGGGCGGGCATCTGTGGGCGTCGGAATACCCCTTTGGCATCCGCAACCGCCGCAGCCTGCGCCGCGGTCTGTCCGCTCTCTTGGAGGAGCGGTATTACCCCATTGTTCACATCCATTCCGGCAGCGTCTACGCCCTGACCGCCGCCGCCAAATTGGCGCGGCAGAGCGGGGCACGGCGGGTGATCGTCCACTCCCATTGCGGCGGCTTGGACAACCTCCGCTATCGCGGAGCGCGGCTGCTCACCCGCCGCGGGATGCTGACCTATCCCACCGATTACTACGCCTGCTCCCACTTGGCGGCGCGGTGGAAATTTCCACTGTCGGTGATTCGCGCGGGGAAGTATGCGGTGCTGCACAATGCGGTGGACACCGCCACCTTTCGCTACGCCCCCGCCCTGCGGCAGGCCACCCGCCGGCAGTTGGGGTTAGGGGACGGCCTTGTGGTGGGGCACGTGGGGCGGTTTGCGCGGCAGAAGAATCACCGCTTTCTCATAGAGGTGTTCGCCGCCCTCGTCCGCCTGGTTCCCGACGCGCAGTTGGTGCTGGTGGGGGAGGGAGAACTGCTGGACGACGTGCTGGATCAGATCGATCGGCTGGGGCTGGAGGATCGGGTGCATTACCTAGGCTCGCGGCGAGATGTTCCCGCCCTGATGAACGCCTTTGACGTGCTACTATTGCCCTCCCTGTTCGAGGGGTTGCCCGTGGTGGGGGTGGAGGCTCAGGCCTGCGGCCTGCCGGTGGTCACCTCCACCGCCGTCACCCGCGAACTGCCGCTGGAGGACCTAGCCACCTATCTGCCGCTGACCGAGTCGACGCAGGCGTGGGCGCAGGCGGTGCGCCGCGTAGCGGCGGTGCCGCGGCGGGACACCACGGCAGAGATGATTGCCTGCGGCTACGACGTGGCGCAGGCGGCAAAAGAACTACAACGACGGTATGAGGAGATGATGTGATGGCGGTGTATATCGCGGTGCATAAGGACGTCCCCCTGCCGCAGGAGTGGGGGTATCTGCCCCTGCAGGTAGGGGCGGCGGTGCACCCGCCGCTACTATGGCTGGGGGACAATACCGGCACCCACATTTCGGAGAAAAACCCCTACTATTGCGAGTTGACGGGACTGTTCTGGGTGTGGCAGAACACCCGCGACACCTACAAAGGGTTGGTGCATTACCGCCGCTATTTCACCCATCGCGGCCACCTCCTGACCGAGGCGAAAATCCGCCATTTTCTGATGAAACACGACATCATCCTGCCCTGCCCCGAACCCCTGCGGGAGTCGGCGTGGCGGGAGTTTTGCCTGCACAGCGGACACGAGCGGGATTTGCTGCTGACCCGCCAGGCGGTGGGGGCGGTGAGCCCCGATATGTTGCCCGCCTTCGACGCGGTGATGGCGGGGCGCAGTCTGCATCTCTACAATATGCTCATCGCCCCGGCGGCGGAGTTCGACGCCTATTGTCGCTGGCTGTTTGCGGTGCTGACACAGGTGGAGCGGCGGGTGGATATGACCGATTATACCCCCTATCAGCGGCGGCTGTACGGCTTTCTCGGCGAGCGGCTGCTCAACGTGTGGGTGACCCACCGCGGCCTGCGGGTGCGGTGTCTGTCGGTGCGCAACACCGACCAAACTGTGGCGCAGGGGGTGCGGATGTGGATGCGGCGGCAAAGAAATCGGCTCTCCCGCGGATGAGGGGTCGCCTCACCGCGGCGGAGGAGTATCTGCTGATGGGGCTGGTGATTTTCTACTCCTCCACCTGGTGTCTCTACACCGCCGCCAATTGCAATACCGCCCTGCGGCTGGGGGTGCCGCTGCTGACGGGGCTGGTGGCGCTGCGTTGGCGGGTCGCCCCCGCCCTGTGGCGGCGGGTGGGGTGGCTGGGCGCCTATCTGGCGGTGTATCTGGTCGCCACCCGCTACAACGCCCTGCGGTTTGTGCTATACTACGCCGCGCCGCTGTTGCTGCTGACGCTCTACGTTGGCCTGCGGGGCGACGGCGGGGTCGGCCTGCTCCACCGTCTATCCGATCTGGTGGCGGTGGTGGCGGCGGTGTCCTTGTTTTTCTACCTATTCGGTACGGTGCTGGGGTGGGTGCGGCCGCAAATCGTCACCTTCTACTGGGGCGAGAGTCTGCGCATCTGCCCCACCTACCGCCATCTCTATTACGAGGCCCAGCAGATTCGCCTGCTGGGGTGGGATCTGCCCCGCAATTGCGGGGTGTTCCCCGAGGCGCCGGGGTTTGCGGTGTTTTTGGTGGTGGCCACCGCGGCGGAGGTGCTGCTGCGCCGTCCCCGCCTGTGGCGGTGTATCCTGTTTGCGGCGGCCACCCTCACCACCCTGTCGGTGAAGGCGTTGCTGCTGACGGCGGTCATCGGCGCACTGCGCCTGATGTGGTGGCCGCCCCGTTGGCTGACTCGCCGCCGCGGGATGTGGCTGGCGGCGGCGCTGGCGGTGCCGACGACGGTACTGTTGTGGGACAAGCTCTTGTCGGTGTCGGGGGCGATGCGGCTGGACGACGTGGTGGCCTGCCTGCGGGCCTTCGCCACCGCGCCGCTGTTCGGCACGGGCTACTGGAACGACCCCTCCATCGTCCCCTTCTTCTCCTATCCCGACCGCTACAATAACGGCCTGAGTATGGGTGCGGCGGTGTTGCTGGCTCAGGGCGGGGTGTACCTCTCTGCCCTCTATGGCGTCGCGGCAGTGGGGGCGGTGCGCCGCACCCGCGGCGACCAACGATGGCTGGCCTTCGCTATCGTCTGCGGGGGATTGTTGCTTACCGGCAATATCGTCTATCACTTCCTCACCCTGCTCTTGCTGGCGGTGCTGCTATCGGTGGGGAGGGATACGGTGTGAGCTTGCGTCGCAATTACCTCTATACCATCGTCACCCAGGCGGCGTCGCTGCTGACTCCGTTGCTCACCGCCCCCTACGTGGCGCGGGTGCTGGGGTCGGAAGGGGTGGGCACCTACAGTTACCTGTGGTCGGTGGCCACCACCTTCTCCCTGTTCGCCGCGCTGGGACTGAGTGCCTACGGCCTGCGGGAGGCCTCCCGCCTGCGGGACAATCCCGAGGCGGTGGCGCGGCTGTTTTGGGAGCTGACCCTATTGCGGTGGGGCGCCACCGCGGCGACGCTGGCGGCCTACGCCATCCTTGGCGTGTGGTGGGGCGGCGGAGTGCTGTATGCCGTGATGGGGTTGCAGATCGCGTCCGTCGGGTTGGACGCCACCTGGCTGTTTCAGGCCACCGAGCGGTTCGGCGTGCTGACGGCGCGGCATCTGGCGGTGCGGCTGCTAACGGTGGCGCTGACCTTCCTCTTGGTGCGGGATGCGGGGGACGTGACCACCTACGCCCTCATCCAGATGGGCGGCGGAGCGCTGTCCCATCTGCTGTTGTGGCCGTCTCTGGGGCGATTGCCCCGCCCCGCAGACCTCCGCCCGCCGATGCATCTACGTCGGTCGCTGGTGTATTTTGTCCCCGCGGTGGCCACCTCGGTGTACACCGTGCTGGACAAGACCATGCTGGGCGCCATCACGGGGGATATGACCCAAAGCGGCTATTACGAGAGCGCCCACAAGATCATCCGCCTGCTACTGGCGGTGGTCACCTCGCTGAATCTGGTGGTGGGGGTACGCACCGGCTACCTCTTCGGGCAGGAGCGGGAGGACGAGGCGCGGGGGCACCTGCTGGATACCTATCGGTTCACCTGCGGGTTGGCCTTTCCCCTGTGGGGTGGGCTGATGGCCTGTGCCCGCCCCTTTGCGGTGGCGTTTTTCGGCGCCGAATTTGCCGCGGCGGGGGATTTGTTGCGGCTCTTCGCCCCGCTTTTGTTCCTCATCGGCACCAGCGGCGTGCTGGGCAGCCTGTACCTCACCCCCGCCGGCTATCGCCGCCGCAGTAATCGCGCCATCCTGGCGGGGGCGGCGGTGAACGTGACCCTCAACCTGTTGCTCATTCCGCGGCTGGGCGCCGTGGGGGCGGTGGCCGCCTCGGTGGCGGCGGAGGGGGTGATCGCCGTCCTGTATCTGCGGTTTGCCCGCGATTTCGTGTCCCCGCGGCGTCTGTTGCGGATGGCGGGGCGGTACGCCCTCTACGGCGGCGCGGTGTGGGCGGTGGCGGGGTGGCTATTGCCGCGATGTGGCCTGTGGGTCGCCGTGGCGGGCGTCGTCGCGGCCTATTTGGCGCTTTTACTCTTGTGCCGCGACCCCTTGTGGGGTGTGTGGCGCCGTCTGAGGGGAGGGGAGGACCCGCGATGACCGAATCACAGAGAAAAGAGGTGTGGGCGGCGCAGTTGCGGCTGCTGGCCGCCTTGAATGGGGTGTGTCTGCGCCACGGATTGCGGTATTTTGCAGGGGGTGGCACCCTGCTGGGCGCCGTCCGTCACGGCGGCTACGTCCCCTGGGACGATGACATCGACCTGTTTATGCCCCGCCGCGATTACGACCGTCTGCTGGCGGTGGGGGCGGCGTTTCGCCCGCCCTTTTTCCTGCAGACGGCGTACAACGATGTGGGCTATGCCCGCGGCCACGCCCAGTTGCGGCTGGACGGCACCACCGCCATCCTGGCGGGGGAGAGAGGCAAATATCGCTTTCACCAAGGGATTTTTATTGACATTTTTCCGCTGGATTGCGTCCCCGACGACCTCGCCCGCCAGGAGGCACAACGCCGCCGACTGGCGCGGTGGAATCGGCTGCTGGCCGCCACCGTCCGCTATCCCGGCAGCCCCCACAAGACGCCGCTCAAGACGGCGGTGCATTATTTGCTGGCGCCCCTGCCGTATCGGTGGATTTACCGCCGTATGGAGGAGGAGTGCCGCCGCTATCGGCGCACGGGGCGGGTGGCGCTGCTCAGCTTTGCGCCCCTGAGTGATCGCTGGGTGATGCCCGCCGACGCCTTCGCGGGGATGGTGTATTTTCCCTTCGAGGACACCCGCATCCCGGTGCCGGTGGGGTTTGACGCCATCCTTACCGCCGCTTACGGCGATTGGCGCACCCCGCGCCGCGACCCCACCTGCCACGACGGGGTGCTCTTCGACCCCCACACCGACTGGCGGCAATACGGAAAATAAAAAAAGAGCCACCCGCAGGTGGCTCTTTTTGTTATGGTAATATGAATAAAATGGACAGCGGTATTATTCCCACTCAATCGTTCCCACGGGCTTGGGGGTGAGGTCCATCAGCACGCGGTTGACCCCCTCCACCTCGTGGGTGATGCGGTCAACGATGGTGTGCAGGATGGCGTAGGGAATCTCCTCGATGGTGGCTGTCATAGCGTCGGTGGTATTCACCGCGCGGATGATAGCGGGCCAACCCTCATAGCGGCTCTCGTCGCGGACGCCCACACTCTTGATGTCGGGGATGACCACGAAATACTGCCACACCTTACCGGCGAGACCGTTCTTATCGAACTCCTCGCGCAGGATGGCGTCCGCCTCACGCAGGGCGTGGAGACGATCGCGGGTGATGGCACCCAGGCAGCGCACGCCCAGACCGGGACCGGGGAACGGCTGACGGTACACCATATTGTGGGGCAGACCCAGCGCCTCGCCCACTACGCGGACCTCGTCCTTGAACAACAATTTAATGGGCTCCACCAGCTCGAACTGCAGATCCTCCGGCAGACCGCCCACGTTGTGGTGGGATTTGACCGCCTTCTTGCCCTCGGCGGCTTTAATAGACTCCAAAATGTCGGGGTAGATGGTACCCTGCGCCAGATAGGTCACGTCCTCCAGCTTGCGCGCCTCGTCGGCAAAGACCTCGATAAACTCCTTGCCGATGATCTTGCGCTTGCTCTCGGGGTCGGACACGCCGGCCAGCAGGTCGAGGAAACGGTCGGTGGCATCTACGTAGATGAGGTTGGCGTCCAAGCCGTTCTTGAACAGCTCGATGACGTTCTCAGACTCGTTTTTACGCATCAGGCCGTGGTTGACGTGGACGCAGACCAGTTGCTTGCCGATGGCCTTAATCAGCAGGGCGGCCACCACGGAGGAGTCCACACCGCCGGACAGAGCCAGCAGCACCTTCTGGTCGCCCACCTGTGCGCGGATGGCGTCCACCTGGGCGTCGATGAAGGCGTTGGCCTTGTCAAAATCGGTGATGCGCTCCATCTCGGCGGGACGTACGTTGGCATTAAAATCGATCATCGTGAAGCCCTCCTATCAGTTGGTGTAGTTGTCGAAATAGCCCTGTACCAGCACCACGGGAGTGCCCTTGTCGCCGGAGCCGGAGGTCAGGTCGCACAGGGAGCCGATGAGGTCGGTGAGCTGGCGGGGGGTGGTACCCTGGGAGGCCATGCTGCCCACCAGGTTATCGTCCTTCTGACGGATGCTGGCGGCGATGGCGGCCTTCAGCTCGTCGCCGGACAGGTCGGCAAAGTCGTTGTCCGCCAGATATTTCAGTTTCAGCTCGTTGGGGGTGCCGATGAGGCCGTCGGTGAAGGCGGGGGACACCACGGGGTCGGCCAGCTCCCAAATTTTGCCCTGGGGATCCTTGAATGCGCCGTCGCCGTAGACCATCACCTCCACGTGCTTACCGGTGGCGGCCAGGATGCGGGCCTGGATGTCCAGCACCAGCTCCTTGCACTCGCGGGGGAACAGCTTGATGCTGTCCTCGGTGGCCTTGTTGGAGCCCAGCAGACCATAGCGCTCGTTGTAGCCGTTGCCGTCTACGGAGGGGGTCAGGATGTCGTCCAGACCGCACACGATCTTGGCGCCACCTTCACGCAGAATGCGCTTGGTGCGGGCGCGGGTGTGGATGTCACAGGTGAGGATGCAATCGGCGTAATTGAGGATGGCGCGGGGCTGGTTGGCGAAGACAATCTCCACCTCGGCACCCTCGGCACGAATGAGGTCGCCGTAGTACTGCACGTAGTCCACGCCGGTGAACTCGTGCTTGTTCTCACCGAACAGCTCGCGATAGCGCTCCAGCGTCAGCACGTCGGAATAGGGGTTGACGCCGGCCTCGTCCACCTGATCCAGGGTGATCAAATGGTTACCCACCTCGTCGGAGGGATAGCTGAGCATCAGCACCACCTTCTTGCACCCACGGGCAATACCCTTGAGGCAGATGGCGAAGCGGTTGCGGGACAGGATGGGGAACATCACGCCCACGGTGCCGCCACCCAGCTTAGCCTTGACGTCGGCGGCGATGGCGTCGACGGAGGCGTAGTTGCCCTGGGCGCGAGCCACGATGGACTCGGTCAGGGAGATGACGTCGCGGTCGCGCAGGGCGAAACCCTCGCTCTCGGCGGCGGCCAGCACGCTGTCCGCTACCATAGCGGCCAGATCGTCGCCCTGACGGAAGATGGGGCAGCGAATACCGCGGGATACGGTACCCACCAAACGAACGGAATCAGCCATAAACAACATCCTTTCACAAATGAAGGGTTTGCAAACTTTTTACATCTAACATAATACTATTAGTGGTATACTATGTCAATAAGACATCCCGCATTTTGTGAAAAATACACGGAAAATTTTTGCGCAAAACCGCCTGTTTTTTGCGAATTTTCGGGGTGTTTTCTCCGCGGATTTTCGGATTTTCGGTTTTCTTACGAAAAATACTGGACAAATGCAAAATTTGCGAGTATAATAGTCGGGATTAAGTGCGTTTTCAAGGAGGAAAACACTATGAAAAACATTCTGCGTATTCTCTGCTCCGTGCTGGCTCTGGCCGTGCTGTGCACCGTTCTGATGACCGGTTGCAGCGTGCCCAAGATCGCCTACAACAAGCTGCCCGACACCGCTGCCACCTACGGCGACGGTCAGTCTCTCTCCACCGGCGAGTATCTGGCCTACCTGTATCTGGAGTTTGAGAATCTGTACTACAACCAGGGTCTGTATCAGTACGAGGCCTATGGTCTGGATCCTTGGGCTCAGTCCTTCCCCTACGGCGACACCGATGAGAAGTTGGCTCTGTCCGACTACATCATCCGTGCCACCCAGGACAACATCAAGCGTCAGATCGTGCTGGCCAACATGATGGAGGAGTACGGCCTGAAGTGGATGGAGGAGGACCTGAAGGACATCCAGGAGGGTCTGGACTCTATGGCTAAGGACGCCTACCTGCCCCTGGGCTTCAACAACGACAGCTACGCCTCTGCGCTGAAGAGCGCCAACCTGAATGAGCGCGCTGCCTTCTTCGGCTTGTACGGCGAGGGCGGCCTGCGCGAGGTGAAGGAAGAGGATCTGAAGAAGTACTTCGACGAGAACTACTTGTCCTACAAGTCCTTCAGCATCTCCCTGACCGATAAGGACGGCAAAGAGCTGGACAAGAAGGGCGAAGAGTACAAGAAGATTATGGATCGCATGGACAAGTACATGGAGATCTATAAGGAGAAGGGCTTTGACGCCGCCAAGGAGGCTTACGACGCCGACGAGAAGGCCATCAAGGAAGAGGCCTCCAAGCCCACCACCACGACCGGTACTGGTACCAACACCACCACTACCACTACCACGACTACCACTACGACTACTACCACCACCACGACCGCTACCACCACCACGACCACCGGTGATGGTCACGACCACGAGGAAGAGGAAGAGGACAAGGATCCCAACCGTGTGGATGTGGACTCCACCAGCATGGACGAGGCTCTGAAGGATGCCATTATGGGCAAGAAGGACAAGGACGGCAAGGTCGAGCAGGAGGGTGTCAAGGTCGGTGAGGCTAAGCTGGTCGAGTACAAAGCCGGCGGCTCCACCCCCACCATCGCTCTGATTGAGCGTCTGGACATCAACGTCGATCGCAACGGCAAGAAGGATGGCCTGTACGAGGACTCCATCGAGAGCATCATCTACGAGCTGAAGTACGAGGAGTTCAACGAGGAGGTTTCTGCCGATCTGGAGCAGCTGACCATCGTCTTCGACAAGAAGGTCCTCAAGAAGGCTAAGCCCGAGGATTTCCTGACCATCATCAACAATCTGTAATCACAGCGAAAGCGCCAACCCACTCGGGTTGGCGCTTTTTTTGTTGCCCTGTCATCCCGTATAGTCCTCCAGCAGCACCGACAGTTGCTCCTCGCTGTACACCGGCACCCCGTCCAGCACCTGCCGCCGCAGTTCGTGGGGCAGGCCGGTCACCGGCATATCGTACACCTGCTTGGGATAGGACTGACCCCGCTCGAACACCGCCACCTGCCCCTCCCACACCCCGATGGTGTACAGCGGCCGTGGCGGGGTGTGGGTGGGCGGCGCCAGCACAAAGCGAAACAGGATAAACAGCACCACCGCCGCCAGCAGGCAGGACACCGCCATCAACCATAAAAATCCGCGTCGCGTCTTGAACATCCGGCACACTCCTTTCCTCGGCAGTGTGCCCCGACGGGCGAAAAATATGGCAATCCCCGCCGATTTTTCTCTCCGACACCGTAAAAAACGCAAATTTTCCGACTTTTTTACGATTTTAGGTTTGACTTTTCGATGATTTTGCAATACTATTAATGTGTATAACTATTAGATATTATAGTGGGTAGGTTTTTGCTTTGCCCTTTGATTTTGGGTCGACCTCGTCGGTCAGAAAGGAGTATCTCCTATGACAAACCAACCGCATAGACATTCTACGGACAAGCACGGCAAGGGCCCGCAGGGTTCCCGCGCCGCCGCGAAGAAGAAAAAGAAGTTTTCGCCGATGGTGTTGGTGCGCACCTTTGGCAGTGCCGTGCTGGCGCTGTTTCTGGTGGGCGTGATGACCACCACCCTGGTGGCCGGCGTGCTGGCCTCCTTCTGGGTGTCCAATTTCGACGCCGAATTGTATTGCCCCGACCTGAGCATCACCCAGGGCAGTAACCGCTCGGTTATCTGGGTGCAGGACGACAGCGGCGAGTTTGTGCCCCACCACAATCTGGAAGGCGGCAGCTCGGTGTGGTTTGACCTGGACGATATCCCCGTCAATATGCAGAACGCCGTCATCGCCATCGAGGACGAGCGATTCCGCGACCACGAGGGCGTGGACTGGAAGCGTACCGTGGGCGCCATGGTCAACCTGGTGGCCAACCGCGTGTTCGGTATGGGTTCCACCGAGTACGGTGGCTCCACCCTGACCCAGCAGCTGATTAAGGTTACTACTCAGCAGAACGACCACAGCGTCAAGCGTAAGATCAACGAGATTCTGGCCGCCTCCTATATGGAGTCCAAGAAGTACACCAAGGATGAGATCCTGGAGGCGTATCTCAATAACGTGCCCCTCACCGGCGACCTGGTGGGCGTGGGCATCGGCGCCCGTGCCTATTTCGGCAAAGAGCTGAAGGACCTGACCATCGCCGAGTGTGCGGTGCTGGCCAGCATCACCAACAACCCCAGCCTGTACAATCCCTATACCCATCCCGAGAACGTGCGTCAGCGCCAGCAGCTGGTGCTGGGCAAGATGTACGAGGTGGGCTTCATCACCAAGGACGAGTACCTCAACGCCCTGAATCAGGAGCTGATCTATCAGAGCAGCGCCGTCAAGCAGGAGGTGCAGGACTACTACGTGGACCTGGTGGTGGAGGACGTGGCCGCCGACCTGATGGAGGAGTACGGCTACACCTACAACTACGCCATTAATATGGTGTACTACGGCGGTCTCAACATCTACTCCGCTGAGGACCCCGAATTGCAGGCTAAGGTGCAGGCGGTATACGCCGACGAGGACAACTATCCCGCCCACCGCAAGAACGATGAGGAGGATCCTCAGACCGCCTTCTTCTGCGTGGACTATAACGGCAAGGTGATCGCCACCATCGGCGGCCGCGGCGAGAAGACCGCCAACCGCGTGCTCAACCGCTCCACCGGTTCGGTGCGTTCCCCCGGTTCGTCCATCAAGCCCCTGGCCGCCTACGGCCTGGCGGTGCAGAACAACTTAGTGCACTATTCCTCTATGTTGCGGGACGCCCCCATCACCCTGCCCAACGGCAAGAAGTGGCCCCACAACTATGAGGTTAAGGACACCCCCGACAACGGCGACGTGCTGCTGGGCTACGCCCTGCAGAAGTCGCTGAACACCACCGCGGTGCGTCTGGTGGAGATGCTGACCCCTCAGGCTTGCTTTGATTACCTGACTCAGACCTTCCACCTGTCCACCCTCACCGACGGCAAGACGGTGAACGGATCCTACCACAGCGACGTGGACTTGGCGCCTCTGGCGCTGGGCGCCTTCACCGACGGCACCACCGCCCGCGAGATGGCGGCGGCCTATGCCGTGTACGGCAGCGGCGGTTACTATAACGAGCCCTACACCTACTACTACGTCACCCGCGCCGGCGACGACGCCAACGCCCCCCACCTGCTGGATAAGGGCAGTCTGGAATACGGCGGGTGCAACACCCAGATCGCCACCGACCCCCAGACCGCCTACGTGATGGTCAGCCTGATGCGCCGCGTCATCGAGGTGGGTACCGGTCTTAACGGCATCGGTAACCAGGAGCAGTGGAAGGATTGGCAGGTATTCGGTAAGACCGGTACCTCCGAGAGCGAGAAGGACGTGTATTTCTGCGGCGGCACCGCTTACTACTGTGCCTCCAGCTGGTTCGGCTATGACAATAACCAGGAGCTGAACAAGTCCCAGACCGGCTATGCCAAGAGCCTGTGGAGCAAGGCGATGACCGTGCTGCACGAGGATCTGCAGATTAAGGACTTCGCGATGCCCAGCGGCATCGAGGTGCTGACCTACTGCAACGAGACCGGTCTCATCGCCACCGAGAAGTGTAAGAAGACCGACACCGGCGTGTACAAGACGGTGTGCAAGCCCGACGTCTGCACCTGCGGCAATCCTGTCCCCGAGCAGCCGGAGAACCCCACCGACACCACCACCCCCTCCGGTGACCCCACCGGCAGCACCACCGTCGGTAGCGAGGATCCCACCGGTAGCACCACCGACACCACCGACACCACAGGCGGCATCGGCACCACCGATCCCACCGCCTCCACCGAGGGCACTACCGCCCCCACCGTGCCGACCACCGGCACCACCGCCGCCCCTGTGACACCCGGCGGCGACGAGAATACCGTCATCCCCACTCCCTAAAAGAAAAGGAAGATTATATTATGATATCCATTGCCATTTTGGGCCACGGCGTGGTGGGTAGCGGCGTTGCCGAAGTGCTCGCTAACAACGCCGACGGCATCGCCGTCAAGGCGGGGGACGCCATCGAGGTCAAACGTATCCTCGACCTGCGCGCCTTCCCCGACCTGCCCTACGCCGACAAGTTCACCACCAACTTCGACGATATCCTGAACGACGCCGACATCCGCGTCGTGGTGGAGACGATGGGTGGTCTGCATCCCGCCTACGACTTTGTCAAGGCCAGCCTGCTGGCGGGCAAGAGCGTGGTCACCTCCAACAAGGAGCTGGTGGCCGCCAAGGGCGACGAACTGCTGGCCATTGCCAAAGAGAATAACCTCAACTTCCTGTTCGAGGCCAGTGTGGGCGGCGGTATTCCCATCATCCGCCCGCTGGACCAGTGCCTGGCCGCCAACAACATCCTGGAGGTGGCGGGCATCCTCAACGGCACCACCAACTTTATGCTCACCAAGATGATCGACGACGGTATGAGCTTTGACAGCGCCCTGGCGCTGGCTCAGGAGCTGGGCTATGCCGAGCGCAACCCTGCCGCCGACGTGGAGGGTCACGACGCCTGCCGTAAGATTTGCATTTTGGCCTCTCTGGCCTTTGGCAAGCACGTGTATCCCGAAGAGGTGCACGCCGAGGGCATCACCGCCCTCACCGAGGCCGACGTGCAGTACGCCGCCGCCTGCGGTGGCGTGATCAAGCTGATCGGCCGCGCCGTCCGCGGCGAGGATGGCCGCATCTGCTGCCAGGTGGCGCCTATGATCCTGCCTAAGGAGCATCTGCTGGCGGGTGTCAGCGACGTGTTCAACGCCGTGATGGTCAAGGGCGACAGCGTGGGCGACGTGGTATTCGTCGGCCGCGGCGCCGGCAAGCTGCCTACCGCCAGCGCGGTAGTGGCGGACGTCATCGACGCCGTCAAGCACCTGAACGCCCGCAAGTACATCTTCTGGGGCGGCAACGAGGCCGGTCACGTCAGCGACTATCGCCTGGCTCCCGCCCGTTTGCTGCTGCGGTATCGCGGTGGCGACGCCGCGCAGATGACCACCGCCTTCGGCGAGGTGGAGATGGTCACCATCCCCAACGCCCCCGCCGATGAGGTTGCCTTCATCACCCCCTGCCTGCCGCTGTGCGCGCTGGAGGAGAAGATGGCTGCCCTCACCGACGCGACCTTGGTCAGCAAACTGCGCCTGTTCTAACTCTGTATAAACGGTAGATCCTACCTTTTTATAAAATCAACCTTTTCCACCAAAGGGGTGCCCAACCTCGCGGTGGACCGCAAACTGTCCATTCTATTCTCACCAAAGGGGTGTAACGTAAAATGTTAGTTGTTAAAAAATTCGGCGGCAGCTCGGTGGCAGACGCCGCCAAGATGCTGCGCGTCGCCAAAATCATCACCGATACCTACAAAGAGGGTAACGACGTGGTGGTGGTGGTCTCCGCCCAGGGCGATACCACCGACGACCTGATCGCCAAGGCCAAGGAGATCAATCCCCGCGCCAGCAAGCGCGAGATGGATATGCTGATGGCCGCCGGCGAGCAGATTTCCATCTCTCTGCTGGCTATGGCCATCGATTCTCTGGGCTATCCCGCCATCTCCTTGCTGGGCTGGCAGGCCGGCTTTGAGACCAGCACCAAGTACGGTGCCGCCCGCATCAAGCGGGTCAATCCCGAGCGCATCCGCGCCGAGTTGGATAAGAAGCGCATCGTCATTGTGGCCGGCTTCCAGGGCCTCAACCGCTTTGACGATATGACCACCCTGGGTCGCGGCGGTTCCGACACCAGCGCCGTGGCCATCGCCGCCGCTATGCGCGCCGATCTGTGCCAGATCTACACCGACGTGGAGGGCGTGTACACCGCCGATCCTCGTAAGGTGCCCGGCGCCCGCAAGCTGGACGAGATCACCTATAACGAAATGCTCGAATTGGCCACCTCCGGCGCTCAGGTGCTGAACAACCGCTCGGTGGAGATGGCGAAAAAATACAACGTAGAATTGGAAGTCCTGTCCAGCATCACCGTAGCGGCAGGCACTAAGGTCAAGGAGGTAACGAAAATGGAGAAAATGTTGATTAAGGGCGTGGCTAAGGACGACAGCGTGGCCCGCGTGGCGCTCATCGGTGTGCCCGACGAGCCCGGTATTGCTTTTAAGGTGTTCTCTCGCGTGGCTAAGGCCCACATCTGTGTGGATAACATCCTGCAGTCCGTCGGCCGTGACGGCACCAAGGATATCGCCTTCACCGTGCCCGCTGACGATGCCGACGCCGCCGCCGACGCTTTGCGCGAGTACTGCGAGATGGTGGGCGCCCGTGAGCTGACCGTGTCCAAGGACGTGGCCAAGATCTCCATCGTGGGTGCCGGTATGGAGACCCACGAGAACGTGGCCGCCGGTATGTTTGAGGCTTTGGCTGTGGAGGATATCAACATCCAGACCATCACCTCCAGCGAGATTCGCGTCTCCGTGCTGGTGGACAAGGCGGACGCCGACCGCGCCGTGGCCGCCGTGCATCGCCACTTCTTCGGCGCCTAAGATTGGCAAATAACGGAATGAAAAAGGTGAGCAGATTCTCTCTGCTCACCTTTTCTTTTTGGTATGATGTGTTAAATAAAGGACAATCGTTGACAAATAAGGTATTTGCCTATATTATATAAAGTGATATACTATGGGCGTGGTGCGCACGCGTGCCGCGCTACTAAAAAAGAAAGGTGTATGTACTATGGCTTTTTCTCTCCACGGGGTTCACGTACCCCACAGAAAAAATACCCACAGTAAGCCCGTCCTGCGAATGGATATTCCCCAGACGGTCACCATCCCTATGAATATGCATATCGGCGCCCCCGCCACCCCCATCGTCAAGGTGGGGGAGGAGGTCAAGGTGGGTCAGAAGATCGCCGAGGCCGCCGGCTTTGTGTCGGTGCCGGTGTACAGCAGCGTCTCCGGTAAGGTGACCAAGATTGCTGACCGCATCGGCTCCAACGGCAAGACCACCGCCGCCATCGTCATCGCCGCCGACGGCGAGCAGACGGTGGCCGATACCGTGGCCGCCCCCTCTGTCACCAATCGTGACGAGCTGCTGACCGCCCTCAAGGAGAGCGGCGTGGTGGGTTTGGGCGGCGCCGGATTCCCCACCCACGTGAAATTTGCCGCCGACCCCGAGCGTATGGAATACCTCATCGTCAACGGCGCCGAGTGCGAGCCCTACGTCACCAGCGACACCATCACCATGGTGGATCGTGGCGAGGACATCGCCCGCGCCATCACCGCCATCTGCACCATCCTGGGTATCCGCAAGGTGATTGTCGGCATCGAGAATAATAAGAAGACCGCCATCGCCGCGATGAAGAAGACCGCCGCCGCCATTGTGGAGGCGGACGTCCGCGTCAAGGTGCTGCCCGCCGTGTATCCCCAGGGCGGTGAGAAGGTGCTGATTTACCACACCGTCGGTCGTACCGTCCCCGAGGGCAAGCTGCCCATCGACGTGGGCTGCGTGGTGGTCAACTGCACCACCCTGGCCACCATCGGTGCCTATCTGCAGACCGGTATGCCTCTGGTTGAGAAGTGCGTGACGGTGGACGGCGGCGCTGTCGCCCGTCCCCAGAACGTCATCGCCCCCATCGGCGCGCCTATGTCCGCTCTGTTCGACGCCTGCGGCGGTCTCACCTGTGACCCCGACCGCATCGTCTACGGCGGCCCTATGATGGGCGTCACCGTGCCTTCTACCGAGGAGCCGGTGCTGACCAACACCAACGCCATCCTGGCCCTGACCAAGAAGGAGACCAAGACCCCCAACACCACCGCCTGCATCCGCTGCGGCGCCTGCACCAACCATTGTCCCTTCGGTCTGAACCCCGCCGACATCTCCCGCGCCCTGGATAATCAGGACGCCGAGGCGCTGGCCGACTTGTCGGTCAACACCTGTATGCTGTGCGGCTGCTGCTCCTTCGTCTGTCCCGCCAACCGCCCTCTGGTACAGAACAATCGTCTGGCCAAGGATTTTCTCAAGAACGCTCAAGAAAAGGGGGAAGTGTAAATGACTAAGCTGGCTGTTTCTCCTCACATTCACAGCGGCAAGTCCACCACCGGCGTGATGCTGGACGTGGTGATTGCCCTGCTTCCCGCCGCGGTGGCCGGTGTCATCATCTTCGGCCTGCGCGCCCTGGCGGTCATCGCCCTGTGCGTCGCCGCCTGCATCGGCTTTGAGGCGTTGTTCTGCCTCGTCACCAAGAAGCGTCAGACCATCGGCGACCTGTCCGCCGCCGTCACCGGTCTGCTGCTGGCGCTGAATCTGCCCGCCAACATCCCCCTGTGGCAGTGCGTTGTCGGCTCCCTGTTCGCCATCGTCGTGGTCAAGTGCCTGTTCGGCGGTCTGGGTAAAAACCTGGTCAACCCCGCCATCACCGCCCGCGTGTTTATGCTGGTGGCCTTCGCCTCTATGACCACCGCCGCCTATCCCGTGGACGCCGTGGCCGGCGCCACCCCCCTGGCCGGCAGCGAGGCGATGCCCGGTCTGCTGACCCTGCTGACCGGCTACTACGGCGGCGCCATCGGCGAGACCTGCGCCGTGGCCCTGCTGCTGGGCGGCATCTACCTGCTGGTGCGCCGCGTCATCAGCTGGCATACCCCCGTCATCTTCATTGTCACCGTGTTCGTCTTCTCTCTGTTTATGGAGGGTTATGACCCCGTCCGCGCCCTGTCTATGGTGCTGTGCGGCGGCGTGATGATCGGCGCCTTCTTTATGGCCACCGACTACGTCACCTCTCCTCCCACCGCGTGGGGTAAGGTGCTGTTCGGTCTGGGCTGCGGTCTGCTGACCTGCCTCATCCGTTATTTCGGCAGCTATCCCGAGGGCGTATCCTTCGCGATCCTGCTGATGAACATTCTCACCCCCTACATCAGCAAGTGGACCCGTCATAAGGTCTTTGGAAAGGGAGGTGCCAAGTGATGGCTAAGAATATCAAAAGCGTATGTGTGCTGGTAGCCATCTGCTCTGTGATGGCCCTGCTGCTGGCGGTAACCAACCAGTTCACTGCCCCCCTGATTGAAAAGAATCAGTCCGCCGCCGCCAATGCGGCCCTGCTGGAAGTGATGCCCGATGGCGAAGGCTTCGAGCTGGTGGATATGGGAGCCTACACCCTGCCCGCCACCGTCACCGAGGCTTATAAGGAGACCTCCGGCAAGGGTTGCGTCATTAAGCTGGCGGTCACCGGCTACGGCCCCAATATGGTGATTATGTGCGGCGTCTCCGCCGATAATAAGGTCACCGGCGCCGTCTGCCTGTCCTCCAACGAGACCCTGAGTAAGGAAAAGACCTACGGCGAAAACTTCGCCGGCAAGGACGCCGCCGGCGTGGAGGCCACCGATACCATCGGCGGCGCCACCATGACCTCCTCCGCCTATAAGGGCGCCATCAAGGACGCTCTCACCGCCGCGCTGGTGCTGGGCGGTGCCGAGGTGGACGTCCGTACCCCCGAGCAGATCCTGCAGGACAACTTGAAGGCTGCCCTGCCTGCCGGCGAGGGTGAGTTCACTAAGCTGTTCTTCACCGAAAAGGTGGAGGGCGTGGACGCCGTCTACTCCGCTGATAACGGCGCCGGCTATGTGGCTGTGGCCGTCGCGGAAGAAATCGGTGAGGACTTCACCGGTGAGTTTATCGGTATCGATGCCAATATGAACATCGTTACTGCCGGTAGCACGGTGAACACCGGAGCCGCTTACAACGCCGTCAAGGCGCTGGCCGCCTCCACCTCCACCGACGTGGATCTGACCGCCTACAGCGGCATCAACAAGAACGTGGTGTCGGTCAAGAAGACCGCCACCGGCAACTACGACATCACCATCAACGGTCTGGGCTATGCCTACTACGATGATAACCACGGCTATGGCGAGCAGCGCTTCGTACCCATTGTCATCCGCGCTTCGGTCACCGCTGACGGTACCATCATCGACACCCTGACCGTCTCCCACGAGGAGAGCAAGGGCTTCGGCGCCGCCTGCGGCGATGAGGCCTACTACGGTCAGTTCGACGGCAAGACCGCCGACACCTACACCGAGGTGGACGCCATCGGCGGCGCCACCGCCACCACCGACGGCTATATGAAGGCCATTCAGCGCATCTTTGATACCGTCGCCATTCTGGAAGGAGGTGCCAAGTAATGAAAAAAGGTAGCAATCTGTCGGTTCTCACCGCGGGCATCCTGCGCGAGAACCCCGTTCTGGTGCTGATTCTTGGCACCTGCCCCACCCTGGCCACCACCGGCACCGTGGACGGTGCCGTGGGTATGGGTCTGGCCGCTCTGGCGGTGCTGGTGTGCTCCAACGTGTTCATCTCCCTGCTGCGCAACATCATCCCCGAGTCTATGCGCATCCCCTGCTATATCGTCATCATTGCCGGCTTCGTGACCATCGTCAAGATGTTCGTGCAGGCCTATCTGCCTGATCTGTACGCCACCCTGGGCGTCTACCTTGACCTGATTACGGTCAACTGCATCATCCTCGGCCGCGCCGAGATGTTCGCGGGTAAGAATCCCGTCATCAAGTCCGCTCTGGACGGCATCGGTATGGGTATCGGCTTCACCATCGCGCTGGCCGCTATGGCCACCGTCCGCGAGGTGCTGGGCTCTGCCTCCTTCGCCGGCAACGCCATCCCCTTCCTGGAGAATTACAAGATCGAGTTCCTGACCAAGGCTCCTGGCGGTCTGCTGGTGTACGGCCTGCTAATCGCGCTGGTGGTGGTCATCACCAAGGGCAAGGCGCCGCTGAAGAAGTCCTTCTCCTGCGCCGGCTGCCCCAACGCCGCCAACTGCCACACCGCCTGCACTGAGAAAGGAGCTGAGTGATGATGTTTAAGACCTTAATCGTGATCCTGCTCTCCTCCGTGCTGGTGGACAACTATGTGCTGTCCCGCTTTTTGGGCATCTGCCCCTTCCTGGGCGTGTCTAAGAAACTGGATCAGGCCACCGGTATGGGTGTCGCCGTTACCGCGGTGATGCTCATCGCCTCCACCGTCACCTGGCCCATCCAGTATTTCGTGCTGGATACCCTGGGCATGGGCTATATGCAGAACATCGTGTTCATTCTGGTCATCGCCGCCCTGGTGCAGATGCTGGAATTGCTGCTCAAGAAGTTCATCCCCTCCCTGCATAAGGGTCTGGGTGTGTATCTGCCCCTGATCACCACCAACTGCGCCGTGCTGGGCGTGGCCATCAACAACATCAATGACGGCTTCACCTTCATCGAGTCTATGGTCAGCGCTCTGGGCGTGGGTCTGGGCTTCCTGCTGGCGATGGTGCTGTTCGCCGGCGTGCGCTCCCGCATTGACGAGAGCAATATGCCCGCCGCCTTCCGCGGTCTGCCCACCACCCTCATCGCCGCCTCCTTTATCTCCCTGGCCTTTATGGGCTTCGGCGGTATCGTTGAGAACATCTTTAAGTAAGGGGGTAGTGTGAATATGAGTATTTTAACTGCTTTCCTGATTGTGGGCGGTATCGCCCTGGTACTGGGCGTTCTGCTGGCGCTGATTTCCTACTTCTTCGCCGTGCCGGAGGATCCCACCAAGGCTAAGATTCGCGCCTGCCTGCCCGGCGTCAACTGCGGCGCCTGCGGCTACACCGGTTGCGACGACTATGCCGCCGCCCTGGCTGAGGGCGGCGTCAAGCCCAACCTCTGTGTCCCCGGCGCTCAGACGGTGGCCGACGAGATCGCCGCCATCCTGGGCGTGGAGTCCGAGGCCTTTGAGGACGTGGTAGCCTACGTGGCCTGCAACGGTCACTGCGGCGTCACCCAGAACAAGGCCGACTACGAGGGCGTGCAGACCTGCGCCGCCGCCACTATGCTGTACGGCGGCCCCGGCGCCTGCACCCACGGCTGCCTGGGCTACGGCGACTGCGCCGCGGCCTGCCCCGCCGGCGCCATCTGCACCATCGACGGCATCGCCCACGTGGACACCGGCCGTTGCATCGGTTGCGGCGTCTGCGTCAAGACCTGCCCCAAGGGCGTGATTCGTATGCTGCCCCAGAAGGCGCAGGTCACCGTGCAGTGCAACAACAAGGACAAGGGCGCCGACGCCCGCAAGGCCTGCCAGAACGCCTGCATCGGTTGTAAGAAGTGCGAGAAGGTGTGCCCCAACGGCGCCATCACCGTCACCGACAACCTGGCGTCCATCAATTACGCCAAGTGCACCGGTTGCGGCGTCTGCCTGGACAATTGCCCCGCCGGTTGCATCAAGCACACCTACTTCCCCAACCTGCCCGAGGGCGTGACGGCGGAAGACCTGATGAATTGATATGGAAAAGACCGAAAAGAAGCGCTTGCGCCGCAATGACGCGATCTTCATCGCCGTGCTGGTGCTGGTGATCGCGGTGGCGGGTGCTTGTCTGTACTTTTTCCGCGGTGAGGGGGATGCCGTCACCGTATCGGTGGACGGCAAGGTGATTGCCACCTATCCGCTGGCCGTGGATCGGACCGAGGACATCCTCACCGGTGAAAACGGCCTCAACCGCCTGGTCATCCGCGATGGCAAGGCGTGGGTGGAGACCGCCAGCTGCCCCGACGGCATCTGTGCGGCTCATAAGCCCATCCATCGGGAGGGAGAGAGCATCGTCTGCCTGCCTAACAAGGTGGTTGTCACCGTGCAGACGGCAGACACCGCCGACCAACCCGATATTGTTATCTGATGCGTATGAAGGAGGTGCCCGAGATGCATAATAAAGTCAAAGACATCGCCTTTTTCGGTATGTGCATCTCGCTGGCGCTGGCATTGGCCTACGTGGAGATGTTGATGCCGCCTCTGTTCGCCTCGGTGCCGGGCATTAAGATGGGTCTGCCCAACATCATCCTCATCTTTTTGCTGTACCGCCGCGGCTTGGTGCCCGCCATCACGGTATCCTTACTGCGTATGGTGCTGGTCACCCTGCTGTTCGGCAACACTATGGCCTTCTTTTACAGTTTGGCCGGCGGTGTGCTGAGTATGGCGGTGATGGCACTGCTCAAGCGATTGAATTTTCTGTCCACCACCGGCGTCAGCGTGGCCGGCGCCGTCACCCACAACGTGGGACAGATTCTGGTGGCGATGTGGCTGCTGAACACCGCCGAATTGGGGTATTACCTCATCGTGCTGGCGGTTACCGGCACCATCGCGGGTCTGCTCATCGGCCTGTGCGGGTCGTTGCTCATCCGCCGCATCCCCACCAAGTGGTAGAGATTGTCAAAAAAATATCCGTTATTGACACGATTCTCTACTATATGGTATAATACTTGTGTTTCAAATTTTTGGGACACTTTTAGGCTCTAAAAACAAAATATTGGAGGAAAACACAATGAAGAAGATTCTTTCTCTGGCTCTGTGTGCTCTGATGCTGGTGTCCGTGCTGACCGCCTGCGGCGGCACCACCCCCGCTGATGACAACCAGGGCGACAACAACGCCCCTGCCGAGACCCTGAAGTTCGGTTCTGCTTACGTTCTGAGCTCTCTGGCTGCTACCGACGCCACCGAGGATAAGAACGGCCAGGGTTCTGTGGACCTGACCGCCGCCGTAATCACCTTGGACAAGGACGGCAAGATCGTGGCTTGCGATCTGGACACCCTGCAGATTAAGGCCGCCTACACCACCGAGGGTAAGGCTGTTGCCAACGCTGAGTTCAAGACTAAGCGCGAGCAGGGCGACGCCTACAACATGGTCGCCTACGGCCAGGCTAAGCAGGAATGGTACAAGCAGGCTGACGCTTTCGAGGCTCTGATTGTTGGCAAGACCGTTGCCGACGTCCGTGGCCTGGTGGTCAACGAGACCAACAAGGGCACCGACGAGGTTGTCAACGCCGGCTGCACCATCATGATCAACGAGTTCGTCAACGCCATCGAGAAGGCTGCTCAGGGCGCTAAGGATTCTGACCTGACCAAGGACGCTACCGTGAAGGTGACCATGGCTGTCGAGCAGACCTGCACCGACGCTACCGAGGACAAGGCCGGCTCCAACAAGGTTGCCACCACCATCTTCGCCGCCGCTCTGAAGGACGGCAAGGTTGCTCTGGCCTCCAGCGACTGCGTGGAGATCGAGTTCGGCTTCGACCTGACCGGTAAGTCCACCTTCGACGCTTCCAAGGAGATCCAGTCCAAGCGCGAGAAGGGCGACAACTACGGCATGGTCGCTTACGGCGGCTCCGCCAAGGAGTGGTACGCTCAGGCTGACGCCTTCGACGCCGCCTGCGTGGGCAAGACCGGCGCCGAGATCGCCGGTCTGAAGGCTGACGACGGCAAGGGCGTGGATAGCCTGAAGTCCGCCGGCTGCACCATCTACGTCACCGGTTTTGTGGCTGCCGCTTCCAAGATCTGATTGTAAACGCGACGAAACGGGAGGGGTTTCCCCTCCCGTTTTTTGCACTGTGAGTGTGGGATATGAAACGACGCATCCTGTGCGCCCTGCTGGCGACCTGCCTGCTGTGCGCGGTGGTGCCCTCCTGCGGCACCCCTCAGCCACAACTGAATAAGTATTCCGCCTATTCCTTTGATTGGTTCGACACCGCCACCACCATCGTCGGCTACGCCGAGAGCCAAGAGGCCTTCGACACCTTGGCTAACGAGGCGCTGGCGCTGCTGGGGGAGTATCATCGGCTGTACGACATCTATCACCGCTACGATGGGATGGAGAATCTCTGCACCATCAACGATCTGACCGACGGCGCTCACCGCACCGTGACGGTGGACAAGCGGGTGATTGATCTGCTGGTGTACGCCCGCGAGGTGTACGACGTGACCGGCGGTATGACCAACGTGGCTATGGGCAGCGTGCTGAAACTGTGGCACGACTACCGCACCGTGGGTATGGACGACCCCGTGGGGGCCGCTCTGCCCCCCATGGAGCGGTTGCAGGCGGCGGCAAAGCACACCGACATCACCAAGATGGTGATTGACGAGGCGGCGTGCACCGTCACCCTCACCGACCCTGAGATGCGGCTGGACGTGGGCGCTGTCGCCAAGGGCTACGCCACCGAGCAGGTGGCGCGGTGGCTGGAGGCACAGGGTGTCAGCGGCTGGCTCTTAAACGTGGGCGGCAACGTCCGCGCCGTGGGGGTGAAACCCGACGGCACCCCCTGGACGGTGGGGTTGGAGAACCCCGATCAGTCCGACGACGACTATCTGGCGTATCTGCAGCTGACCGACGAGGCGCTGGTCACCAGCGGCTCCTATCAGCGATTCTACGTCGTAGATGGCAAATCCTATCACCACATCATTCACCCCGACACCCTGATGCCCGCCGAGGGCTATCTGTCGGTGTCAGTGATTTGCCCCGATTCGGGCATGGGTGACGCCCTGTCCACCGCCCTGTTCTGTATGTCTATGGAGGAGGGGCGGGCGCTGGTCGCTACGCTGGAGGGCGTGGCGGTCTCGTGGGTCACCCCCGACGGCGTGCAGACCGTCTCCGACGGCTGGAACGCCTACGTGAAACAGTAAGGAGGATGCAATATGGACGCTTTTTTGCACGGCTATGAGCACGTGTTGCACAATTTGGCTGAGATCTCCGCCCTGACGCTGGAGTTTGTCGGCGTGCTGATCATCATCGTCGGCTCCGTCAAATCTCTGGTGCATCTGGCGCAGGGTCTCATCCGCCACCGCAAGATCAACATCGTGGTGGAGTTGGGTAAGACGCTGGCTCTGGCGCTGGAATTCAAGATGGGCGCCGAGATCATCAAGACGGTTATCGTCCACGATCTGTCCGAGCTGGCGGTGCTGGGCATCGTCATTCTCATCCGCGCCCTGCTGGCCTTCCTCATTCATTGGGAGATGAAGATGGAGAAGAAGGACGAGGAGCCTCAGGCTGAGGAATAATGAATGCATAAAAAAGAGGAACGGCTGTGCCGTTCCTCTTTTTTGCTTTTTTGCGGGATTACTTCGCCTGCTTGCGGGGGATGAGGGCGCACACGCCCCACAGGATGACGCCGGCGGCGGTGACGATACCCACCAAGCCCCAGTTGACCAGCGACAGGTTGGTGATGACGAAATCACCACTCTCCGCATCCTGCAGGGGACGGAAAATCTCCACCACGTCCCACACGGCGGCGGTCAGCAGGGCGGCCTTACCGATGAGGGAGAGAGCATAGCCACCGCGTTTGGCGGTCTGCTTGGCGCGGGTGGGGATATCCTCGCGCAGATCCACCGCGCGGGAGAGATACCAGGCGCCCAGGGCGGTGACGATGGTCTCGGGCAGCATATAGGTGGCGTTGTAGGCCAGAGAGTAGATCAGCGCCGCCTCGGTGGGGATGGACAGACCCGCCCACACGGTGCAGCCGGCGATGGTGTGCAGGGCGTAGCGCAGGGCGCCGGTCAGCAGCACGCCCAGTACCAGCGCGGTGCCTTGGCTTTCGCACTTGCGGCGGAAGATCCCGCCCAGACCCAGCACGGTGAAGGCCAGTAGATAGTCCAGCACCACGATGGCTACCGCCGCCTCGGGGGAGGTGGCGTAGGAGAGGGTGTTGGCGCCCAGCAAGAGCTGGATCAGTGAGTGGGCAAAGGCGGTGAGCAGACCTTGCCACAGACCGTGGCGATAGGCGATGAGGATGAGGGGCAGGGTGGAGAAGGCGGTGATACTGCCGCCATAGGGGAGATCCAGTACCTTGACCATACTCAGAACGGTGGCCATGGCCAGCATCAGGCCGCTCTCCACCAGACGGAGCATCTTTTGTTGTTTGTTTGCTTGCATTTTTGTTTGCCTCCTTGTTATTTTTCAATCGGACAAACAAAAAACCTCCGCCCAAAATGGACGGAGGTGATACAGCATACACTGTCGGTGTTTTGTGATAAAACATCCCTCCGCCGGCATTATCCGGATCAGGTTCAGGGTTAAGCCTCTGGCTCTCTCAGCCGTCCTCGGTGGGACAGCACCCCTTGTTTTGTCTGTTCGGTTGTGTCTACACTATACCACTCGCGTGCATTCTTGTCAACGGAAAATTTCCTCTCCCTCTTGAATTGGCGGAAAAAGTGTGCTACTATAATATATTAGTATGGATAATTATGTCGAAAGGAGGGAGAGCCGTGGCACAGTACGTATGGAACAGCGGCAACCTGAATAATCTATTGGTATTGCCCGGTGAGGTGGCGGATTGCTTATCTTCTGCCGGCGCGGAGCAGTTGCGGGTGCTGTTGTGGTTCTCCCGCCGTGGCGACTTTGATACCGCCGCCTGCGCCGCCGCTCTCGGTATGAGCGAGGCGGAGTGTGTGGGTTGTCTGAACTACTGGGCGGAGCGCGGGATTCTGCGTGCCGCCGATGCCGCGCCCGCGGTCGTTGCTCCCGTAGAGCCTGCCCCTGTCAAGCAGGCGCGCCCTGCGGCGGTTAAGCCGGTGTGGAAAGAGGTGCTTAGCTATCAGCAGGAGCATCGCGAGTTCTCCGCCTTTTTGCAAGAGGTCAGCGCCCGCATCGGTCGCCCCCTCAACCACGGCGACAACGCCACCCTCTTGTACCTGATCACCACCGCCGGCATCCCCGAGGCGTCGGTGTTGATGGCGGCGGCCTACGCCGTGTCCATCGGCAAGCCCAGTATGCGCTACATCGAGGGCCTGGTGCTGGGTTGGGCAGACGAGGACGTGGTCACTCCCGAGCAGGTGGACGCGAAGATTCGCGAGCTGACCGAGACCCGCACCGCCGCCGAAAAGGTGGAGAAGGTGTTGGGCCTTGTGCGCCCCCTCAATGCCGCACAAGCGAAAATGGCACATAAGTGGCTGACCGTCTGGTGCTTCAGCGACGCGATGTTGCAGCACGCCCAGACCCTGACGCTGGATAATTGCGATAAGTTCAGCCCCGCCTATATGGATAAGATTCTCGAGCGGTGGCACGCCGAGGGGATTCACTCCCCCGACCGCATCGCCGCCCCCAAGGTGAGCAAAAAGAAGGGCCCTGCCTCCACCAACCCGGAGCAGAGCAGCCTGGATAGCGAATTCGAGCAGCAACTGCTCAAATATCGCCCCAAATTTACGAAAAAAGACTAAAAGGAGGTGCTTTTCCCCATGGCATACAGTGAAAACGTGGTGCGCGCCGCCAAGCAGCGGCTGGAGAAGCGCCGCCGTGACGCCGAGACCTCTGCCGCCGCCCTGCGGGAGCGGATGTGTGCCGCCTATCCCCGCCTGCGCGAGATTGAGAGGGAGAAGGCCGCCGCCATCCCCGAATTGACCCACGCCATCCTGTCGGGCAACGTAGACGGCGCGGTGGAGCGCATTCAGCAGAAGAATCTGCAGTTGCAGCAGGAGATGGCGGATATTCTCCGCGCCGCCGGTTGCGACCGCGATAATTTTGAGCCTCACTACACCTGCGCCGCCTGCGGCGACACCGGCTATGTGAATGGCGGTGTCTGCGCCTGCTATCTGCAGTTGCTGAAGGAGGAGGCTTGCAACGCCCTGTCGGGTCTGTCCGCTATGCGGCTGACTGACTTTGGCTCGATGCGATTGGATTATTACGACAATGCGGTGGACCCCAAACTGGGCGTCTCCCCCCGCGAACATATGCAGGATATCATCGCCTACTGCCGCGATTACACCGCCGCCTTTACCCCCCACAGCGACAGTCTGTTGTTGCAGGGTGCCACCGGCATCGGCAAGACCCATCTGTGTCTGGCCATCGCCCGCGGCGTCACCGAGCAGGGCTTCGGCGTGGTGTACGGCTCGGTGGGTCCCCTCATCCGCCGCCTGGAGGCGGAGCATTTCGGCCGCGAGCAGGGGGATAGCGAGGATCAGCTGATCTCCTGCGACCTGCTGGTGCTGGACGATTTGGGTATGGAGTTTGACACCCCCTTCTCCCGCGCCTGCCTCTATAACGTGCTCAACGCCCGCCTGCTGGAGGGCAGACCCACCGTGGTCAGCACCAATCTGAGTTTCGCCGCCCTGCAGGAGCGGTACGGCGACCAGATCGCCAGCCGCATCAGCGGCGGTTTCGTGCCCCTCTTGTGCGTGGGCAACGACATTCGTCAAATCATTCGTAGACAATCTTTAGGTTAAGGAGGTCTCAACTATGGCTAAATTATGTATGGGATGTATGAATCCCCTGCCGGAGGGCAACCCCACCTGCACCATCTGCGGTTTTGACCCCGCTAAGGATCAGAACCCCGAGCATTGCCTGCCGATTACCACCTCGTTGCAGGGTCACTATATCGTGGGCCGCCTGATGGGCGAGTTTCCCGACCACCTGCTGTATCTGGCCTATGACCGCCAGATGAAGGAGCCCTGCTTCATTCAGGAGTTTTTCCCCGCCGCCATCGCTCGTCGCGATACCATCGGTGGCGTCCAGCCCAAGGAGGGCCGCGCCCCTGTGTTTGAGGAGTACGCCAACGAGTTCCGCGGTATGATGCGTGTGCTGGCGCGTATGCGCGAGCTGCCCGGCGTGGTGACCATCTACGACATCTTCGAGGAGAACGGCACCGTCTATTCCGTCTCGGATTACTGCCAGGGTATGACCCTGACCAAGAAGGTCAAGTTGTCCGGCGGCCGCATCCCCTGGCCGGAGGCGCGCAGCATCTTTATGTCGCTGCTGGCCAGCCTGGTTCAGCTCAACGACGCCGGTCTGTACCATCTGGCGATCTGCCCCGATAACATCCTGATTGGCTCCGATGGCCGCGCTCGCCTGCGCAACTTCTCGTTGCAGGCCGCCCGCCACGCCGGCACCAACCTGACCACCGACTTCAAGCCCGGCTATACCGCCCCCGAGCAGTATTACGCCGACGAGGAGATTGGCGCCCCCGCCGACGTGTACGCCCTGGCGGCCACCATCTTCTACACCGTCACCGGCACCGAGCCTCCCGCGGGCGACAAGCGTGCCAAGAATTCCGACGACCTGTTTATGTCCGCCGAGGTGGCGGAGGAGTTGACCCAGCCGGTGTGCGTGGCGTTGTTCAACGCCCTGCAGGTGTTCCCCGAGCGCCGCACCGCCACCCTGGCTCTGCTACGTGACGAACTGTCGGTGACCCCCAAGGTGTCTGCCTTGGTGGACGAGGCCAACTCCGACATCGCGGCCGCCGCCGTGGTGGATGTGGCGGAGGAAGAGGCTGAGGAGCAGCCCGAGGGCGAGAAGAAAGGCAACGGCCTGCTGATTGGTATGCTGGTTGCCAGCCTGGGTATGCTGCTGGTGGCTGTGATTATCATCATCATCCTGCTGTTTAGCGGCTCTATCTTGAACCGCCGCGGCAATGACGGCGGCGACGTCATCCAGACCACCACCACGACCACCACCCGCCCCACCGGCACCGGTGACGAGGCAGTCGTGGACAACGTGGTGGGTATGATCTACTACGACCGCAAGGACGACCAGTTCAATGGTATGCCGCTGGAGCTGCTGGGCTTTGCCTACGATATGGGTCAGCCTGAGGGCGCCATCCTGTATCAGTACCCCGCCGCCAACGAGTTGCAGCCTGAGGGCACCCCCATTCAGGTCATCGTCAACAACCCCCGTGCCACCGTGTCGGTGGAGATCCCCGACGTGTCCGGTTGGGACGAGGAGTCCGCACGCACCTTCCTGGAGGTGCTGGGCTTTGAGGTTAAGACCCGCGTGGCGGTGGACGCCACCTCCGACCGCGGTACGGTGGAGAGCACCTATCCTCCTGCCGGCAACGCCCGCGAGGTGGGCGAGATCGTCACCCTGATGGTCAGCGACAAGGAACCCGAGCCTGAGAAGGTGGTGGTGCCCGATCTGTCCGGCTGGACCGAGGAGTACGCCGTCAAGACCCTGCGCCTGCTGAATCTGCAGGTGCAGATCAACTACAACGACCAGTCCAACCTGACCAAGGGCACGGTGGAATCCGTCGAGGGCGCCGGTTCCGAGGTGGCCGTGGGCTCTACGGTGATCATCAACGTGAGCAACAAGTCCTCTCTGCTGGACGATTGGCTCAACTGGTAATCGAATATGGCAAAAGAAGCCGATGCGTGTGCATCGGCTTCTTTTTTTACTTCCTATATATATCCGCACGCAGCAGTCGCGCCGCGTCCTGCCGGTTGCCGCACACCACCGTGGCCTCGCGGATGAGCCCCTGCTCCAGCGCTCCCGATAGCATCAGCAGCCCCGTCAGGCGGCTGCGCAGGTTCAGCACATCCCCTTCGTCGGTCTTGAGATGCACGCTGCCCTGCGCCGTGGCGGTGAAGTCCATCAACTTATTGAAATCGAAATTGCGGATACGTACACCCTCCATTTTACTCGCTCCCTTCCCGCATAGTATGCGGAATTTGGCGCAAAATAGTGGGGCGGCAGGCTGGCAAAATGCGGAATTTGCCGTCGTTTACAAAGAATTCACAAATACCTATTGACAGGTGGCGAAATGGTCGCTATAATAAGATTAGCACTCGGCGAGTTAGAGTGCTAACGCACGAAGCGTGCGAGTGCTAACACAGTGAAGGAGGGAATACAATGGAGTTGGATTTTCGTAAAGGACGCATCCTGGCGGCCATCGTCGAGAGTTACATCCGCACCGGTGAGCCGGTGGGCTCCAAGGTGCTGGCAGAGATGCTGGGCAACTGTGTTTCCTCCGCCACTATCCGCAACGATATGTCCGCCCTGACCATGGCCGGCTATCTGGCGCAGCCTCACACCTCGGCGGGTCGTGTGCCCACGCCTAAGGCGTTGCGCCTGTACGTGGAGGAGATGATGGACCGCCGCCCCCTGACCTTGCAGGAAAAGGTGGATATCAAAGCCGCCCTCTCCGCCGTGGCGGGGGACGCCACCCGTATGCTGGAGGAGGCCGCCCGCTCGCTGGCCGACTTGACCGGTCTGTGCGTGATGGCTTGCCGCCCCGATCAGGTGGGCACCCGCATCAGCCGCATCGACGTGATGCAGATGTCTCCCCGCAATATGGGCGTCTTGCTGGTGCAGGACAACGGCTTTATGCGCACCCGGATGTGCCGCTGCCAGCGGGATATCCCCACCAAATTTGTGAACGCCCTGTCCGAGTATCTGTCCCGCCGATTCCTCGGCGGCCCGCTGTCCTCCGTGACGGTGGAGGCGATGCAGCAGATCCTCATCGACCTGGGCGAGGCCGGATTGGCGGTGGCTCCCATTCTGTCGGCTTTCTACGAACTGGCGCTGGAATGTGCCGCCTCCCGCGTGACGGTGGCAGGACAGATGAACCTGCTCCGCCAGCCGGATTATCTCCCCGATCGCGCCCGCGCCCTGGCCGCCTATCTCGGCGACCGCCAGCACGCATCCGACCTGCTGGAGACCGGCGTCCACGACCGCACCCAGGTGATTCTGGGCGGCGACGGCGACCCCCTGCTCGCCGGCAGCGCGGTGATGCTGATTCCCTACTCGCTGGGCAAGCGGGGACAGGGTACCATCGGTGTGGTTGGCCCCATCCGTCAGGATTACGCCACCCTTATCCCGCGGCTGGAATACTTTGCCGCCGTGCTGGGACGCACCATGAGCGAATTGTTTGATGACACCGAAGCCTTGGACTTTGGTTAAAGTGGATAACCACTGATTCAACTTGTTTGTAATTCTCGGTGGCTATTTTCCCGCCAACATCGTTCAAAATGCTCGGTAATACGTACAGTATTACCTGTGCTTTTGACCTTCCTTGGCGAAAAACTATCTCACCGATCATCACAAACCGCTTTCATCAGCGGTTATCAAAGGAGATTCACAATGGATAACGAAAAGACCACTCCCGAAACGGTAGAGGCTCCCGTGGAGGAGAAAAAATGTAAGAAACACGGCAAATCCGCCGAGTTGGAGAAGAAACTGGCCGCCAAAGAGGAGGAGATTGCCGCCCTCACCGACCAGTACCAGCGTATGCTGGCGGAATACGCCAACTACAAGCGCCGCACCGAGCAGGAGAAGATGCAGATCGGCCTGTTTACCAAGGCTGAGCTGCTCACCGAGCTGCTGACCAGTGTGGATAATATGGAAAAGGCTATCGCCGCCCCCGCAGGCGACGATTACAAGACCGGCGTGGATATGGTGCTGCGCCAGTTTATGGACACCCTCGGCAAGATGGGTCTGGAATCCGTCGGCGTGGAGGGGGAGCCCTTCGATCCCAACGTCCACAACGCCGTGATGCGTGAGGACGCCGACGGGGTAGAGGAGGAGACGGTCACCGCCGTGTTCCAAAAGGGCTACAAGCTGGGCGATAAGGTTCTCCGCCCCGCGATGGTCAAGGTTGCAAACTAAGGCTAATAAGGGAAAACCTTTTAGATATAAACAAACACATTTTTTACTTTATTGGAGGTAATTATTATGGCAAAGATTATCGGTATTGACTTGGGTACTACCAACTCCTGCGTGGCTGTGATCGAGGGCGGCGAGGCCGTCGTCATCCCCAACGCTGAAGGTGCTCGCACCACCCCCTCTGTGGTGGCATTTAAGAAGGACGGCGAGCGTATCGTCGGCCGTGTGGCTCGTCAGCAGGCTGTGTCCGCTCCCGACCGCACCATCGCCTCTATCAAGCGCGATATGGGTACCGACCGCAAGGTGTCCATCGATGGCAAGGATTACACTCCCCAGGAGGTTTCCGCTATGATCCTGGCTAAGCTGAAGGCAGACGCCGAGGCTTATCTGGGCGACACCGTCACCGAGGCGGTGATCACCGTTCCCGCCTACTTCACCGACGCTCAGCGTCAGGCCACCAAGGATGCCGGTAAGATCGCCGGTATGGAGGTCAAGCGCATCATCAACGAGCCCACCGCCGCGGCTCTGGCCTACGGCATTGACAAGGAGACCGAGCAGAAGGTCATGGTTTACGACCTGGGCGGCGGTACCTTCGACGTGTCCATCATCGAGATGGGCGACGGCGTGCAGGAGGTTCTGGCTACCGCCGGTAACAACCGCCTGGGCGGCGACGACTTCGACCAGAAGATCGTGGATTGGATGGTCGCCTCCTTCAAGGCCGAGACCGGCGTGGATCTGTCCGCCGACAAGATGGCTGTCCAGCGTCTGCGCGAGGCCGCTGAGAAGGCGAAGATTGAGCTGTCCGGCTCCACCAGCAGCAATATCAACCTGCCCTTTATCACCGCTGACGCCACCGGTCCCAAGCACCTGGATCTGACCCTGACCCGCGCTAAGTTCAACGAGCTGACCGCCTCTCTGGTGGAGGCCACTATGGCTCCCGTGCGTCAGGCTCTGTCCGACTCCGGCCTGTCCGCCTCTCAGGTGGATAAGGTGCTGCTGGTCGGCGGTTCCACCCGCATTCCTGCCGTGCAGGAGGCCATCCAGAAGTTTATGGGCAAGGAGCCCTTCAAGGGCATCAACCCCGATGAGTGCGTGGCTATGGGTGCCGCTCTGCAGGGCGGCGTTCTGGGCGGCGAGGTCAAGGGCCTGCTGCTGCTGGACGTGACCCCCCTGTCCCTGGGCGTTGAGACCATGGGCGGCGTGATGACCAAGGTCATCGACCGCAACACCACCATCCCCACCAAGAAGAGCCAGATCTTCTCCACCGCCGCTGACAACCAGCCCTCCGTTGAGGTGCACGTGCTGCAGGGCGAGCG
>JAZREF010000054.1:0-34320 GCA_045660625.1 Acutalibacteraceae bacterium | reverse complement strand
GATCGTTATTGACGTAGATCGCGGTGGCAAGAGCGCAGATGCGCAGCAGGTGGATTCCACTACCACCACCACTACGACCACGACCACTACCACTACCACTGTGACGACTACAACAACCTCCACCACCACAACCACTACTGCCACCACGACGACTACAACTACGGAGACGGTAGGGGAGGAGACCACTACAACCTCTTCCGAAACCACCACTACTGAGGAGACCACCGTCCCCACTGAGCCCGACGCCATCCCTACGGAGGCACCCGCCCCTGAGGACACCGAAGAATAACCCAATCTGGCGCTGTTGCCTTTGCAACAGCGGCATTTTTGTTGGTATTTTTCCCTTTCCCCCTTGACAAATCCTATACTTCGTGTTACGATGTATTACGCAAGGGGAGGTATGCCTATGGATATGCAACTCAAACGCGGTCTGCTGGATGTATGCGTGCTGGCCGCCATCAAGAGCGAGGACTCCTACGGATACAAGATTATCAAGGACTTGAAACCCTATATTGTCCTATCTGAGTCCACACTGTACACGATACTCAAGCGGTTGGAGAGTGCTGAGATGCTCACCGTCCGCACCGCCGAGCACGATGGTCGCCTGCGGAAATACTACCATATCACCGCGGCAGGGCTCCGTCGCATCGAGGAGTTTCGAGAGGAATGGGCAGAGATGGTGTCCATTTATCAGTTTGTGATGAAGGAGGATGAATCAAATGTGTAAGCAAGCGTTTTTGGACGCGTTGCGGGAGCACCTGGCCGGTTTACCGCAAGAAGATATCGAAGAGCGCCTCGCCTTTTACGCTGAGATGATTGACGACCGCGTGGAAGAGGGATTCACCGAAGAGGAGGCCGTGGCCGCCATTGGCTCGGTGGAGGAGATTTTCGCTCAGATCATTGAGGAAATCCCCTTCACTAAATTGGTCAAGGAGCGCATTCGCCGCGAGAATCGGTTGTCCGCCTGGGAGATTGTGCTGTTGGCCGTCGGTTCGCCGATTTGGCTGGCGTTGTTGATCGCCGCCTTCGCGGTGGTGCTGTCGCTGTATGTGGTGCTGTGGTCGGTGGTGGTTTCCCTGTGGTCGGTGTTTGCCGCCTTGGCCGCCTCGGCTCTCGGCTGTTTGGCGGGCGGTATCGTGCTCGCTTGCAGCGGTTACATCCCGTCCGGGCTGTTGTGCATTGCTGCCGCGTTGGTGTGTGCCGGTCTGGCCATCTTCGCCTTCTTTGGCTGTAGGGCGGCAACCAAGGGTGTCCTTCGCCTGACCAAGGCGGCCGTTCTCGCTGTCAAGAAGCGCTGTGTGCGAAAGGAGGCGGCAGAATGAGCAAGCGTACCAAAGGGTGGCTGCTGACTGCCACCGCACTGTTGCTGATTGGATCAATGTTATTTGTAGGAGTGATGACTGTGCTAAAATGGAATTTCAGAAAATTGTCTGCCGACGAATACGAAACCAACACCCATACCGTAACTGAGAAATTCTCTCATATTTCCGTGGACGTAAAAACCGCCGACGTGGTTTTGGCACCGTCTGCCGACAACACCGTTTCGGTGGTGTGCTATGAGCGAGCTGACATCAAACATGCCGTGGCCGTGGAGGGGGATACCCTGGTGGTGCAGGCGTCCGAGGAACTTAAATGGTATCGGGATTTGGGTATTCACATCGACAAGGCAAAGATTACCGTCTACCTGCCGGCCGGTGCCTACGGTGAGCTGAAAATTCACGCCACCACCGGTGACGTGACGGTTCCAGAGGACTTCTCTTTTGCTTCGGCGGACGTGAAGGTGACCACGGGTGACATCGTATTCTCTGCCGACGTGGCGGGAGACCTGACGGCAAAGGTGACCACCGGCGATGTGAAGCTGTCCGGCGTCACCTGCCGTAATCTGATCGCCAACGGCACCACCGGTGACATCAAATTGCGTCAGGTGATTGCTGCGGAAACCTTCTCCATTAAGTGTACGACCGGTGACGTCTCTTTCGACGCCTGCGACGCCGCATCGTTGTCGGTAAAGACCACCACCGGCGACATCACCGGCACGCTGCTGACGTCTAAGGTGTTCGATGCCCACGCCACCACCGGTCGGGTGAAGGTGCCGCAAACCACCGAGGGTGGTAGCTGCAAGCTCCGCGCTACCACCGGCAGTATCAAAATCAGCTTGAAATAATCCGCAAAGCCGCTGTTGGATGCAACAGCGGCTTTACTTTTGCTCACGCTTATGGTATACTCACCCCAAAGAGGTGATTGCCGTGACCCATACGCTGAATCTCAGTCCAAGTCCTTTTGATATGATCCAAAGCGGTCGCAAGACCATCGAATTGCGTCTATGGGACGAAAAACGAAGCCAAATTCAGGTAGGGGACACCCTCGTGTTCATCCACACCGAGGATGCTGCGAAAACTCTCACCGCCAAAGTGACGGCGCTGCATCGCTTTTCCGATTTTGCGGCGCTGTACGCCGCTTTGCCGCTGGATCAGTGCGGCTATCTGCCGGAGGAGATTCCCTCCGCTTCACCTGCGGATATGAATGTCTACTATTCTGCCGAAAGGCAGGCACAGTACGGCGTGGTCGGCATTGAAATCACCTTGATCGAGGAGGACAATCAATGAAACGGATTTTGACTTTGGCAACAACTTTACTCTTACTGCTTTGCGCCGTTCCCGCCGTGTCTGCCGAGCAGATTGTTGCCACCGAAGATGACGTGATTCTGCTGGCGGGTTCGGATTTTCAGGTGGGCGGCAACGACACCTCCCGCGTGGAGAATCTGCTGGACATTCTCTCGCTCCACGGCCTTACCCGTGCCGACGGCGCCTTTATGGTGGGCGATTACACCCCCAGTGCCCGCGAGACCAACACCAGTTCCGAGGGCATCGCCGCGCTGAAAGAGGTGTTCGCGCCGGTGGTGGGGGAGAATATCCTCTTCACCCAAGGTAATCACGATCACGACGACACCGTGGGACTGGCCAAGGATGGCAACAACGACCCCGCCTCCGGCAAATACGGCGTGTTTGTCATCAATGAGAATCAGCGCATGGAGTTTAACTACACCTACACCTACGAAACCACCAAGCAGGCGGCGGACGAGCTGAAGGTGTACTTGGACGATAAGGCCGCAAAAGGGTTCACCAAACCCATTTTCGTGCTCAATCACATCCCCCTGCACTGGGGTAATCGCACCATCGAGCAAGGCAACGGCGCCCACGCCGAGCTGATTGTAAAGGTGCTCAACGAGGCAGGTGCCAAGGGCCTCAACATCATCTATTTGTTCGGCCACAACCACGGCAGCGGCTACGACGATTCCTTGGGCAACGCCGCCGTCTACCTCAAAAAAGGCGACCAGATGGAGGTGTGTATCAGCGACCCCGAAACCGCCCAGAAGAAGGAGCACACCACCTACACCCTCAATTTTACCTATATGAACGCCGGCTACATCGGCTATGTCAATTCGCCCGACCCGGAGGTGGATTGTGCCTTGACTATGAGTGTGTTCCTCATTCGCGGCGACGAGGTGATCATCACCCGCTACGACGAGGAGATCAATTTGCTCAAAAACAAGTTGGGCATCCACGATTTGAAATCCCCCGGCAAGATGATTGAAAAGTATAACAAGGAGGGCTATCACGCCGACCCCAACACCACCCGCTACGCCTCCTCCCGTAAGGTGACGGCGACGGATGATGTGCCTGTGGAGTCCCCGCGTTACAGTCCGATTGAGGTGGATGAGGAGCCGGAGGAGACCACCACCACGGCGGAACCTACCACCACCGCTTCCGCCACGAAACAACCCACCAAGACCGACGCCACCACCACGGTGGTGGATGTGTCCACGACTACTACTTCCGTTGAATCGACTACGGTGACCACCACAGAGGCCAAGGTCGAGTCGGATTGCGTGATGCCGGAGGATGGGGGAGAGGATTCCTCTTCCGACGGCGGTAAAGACCCTGTCCCCCTGATTCCTGTGCTGGGTATCGGCGGCGGTGTGATTTTGGTAATCGGCGGCCTAGTGTTTTGGCTGCTGCTGAAACGAAAGAAGTAAAAAGCAAAGAGGAGGATACCTTGTGAAACGCGTTATTTCTATGGCATTGACCCTGTTTTTGCTGGCCGGTCTGCTGGTGTCTGCGGTTCCCACCGCGGCGGCGCAGCAGATTGAGGCTACCGAGGAGGATACGATTCTCATCGCCTTTTCGGATTTTCAGGATAAGAGCGGCATCAATTCGGGCAAGATGACCTTGCAGAAGTTGCTGAACACGCTGAAAGGTCACGGCCTGAAAAAGGCTGACGGTGTGTTTATGGTCGGCGACCTGAACGCCAGCGGCAATTACAGCACCGACACCTCCACTATCAACACGAATACCCAGGCGATGAAAGCCATCAAAGACGTATTTTATACCACGGTGGGCAATAACGTTTTGTTTGCCCAGGGCAACCACGATCTGGCGGCAACCCCCGGTCTCGCCCCCGGCGGTAATAACGACCCCGCCTCCGGCGCGTACGGTGCTTACATTATTCCCGAGGATCAGTATGGCGAGTGGGGCAACACCGCCACCGAGACTAAGCAGGCTGCCGCCGAGCTGAAGGCGTATCTGGACGCCAAGGCCGCCGCCGGCTGGAAAAAGCCCATCTTCATCATCAACCACATCCCCCTGCACTGGGGCAACCGTACGTTGAAGGACGGCTCCGGAACCCAGGGCTACCAGTTGTTTAACGTGCTCAATGAGGCAGGCGCCAAGGGCCTGAACATCATCTATCTCTTCGGTCACAACCATTCCAGCGGTTACGACGATTTCCTCGGCAGCTCCGCCATCTACCTCAAAAAGGGAGACCAAATGGAGGTGGCGCAGGGCAGCAAGTACGAGCACAAAACCGAGACCCTGAACTTCACCTATATGAACGCCGGCTATGTGGGCTACAATTCCAGCAATGATGCCAATGCGGACACCGCCCTGACCCTCAGCGTATTCCTCATTCGTGATAACGAGGTCATCATCACCCGCTACGACGTCAACGGCGTCCACAACCTGAAATCCAAGGGCATTTGGCACGCCAGTTTCAGCGAGGAAGGCTATAACGCCACCCCCAACACCACGGTGTATGCCTCCTCTCGTAAGGTGACCGCCACCTCCGACGAGGAGATCGAGCCTCCCTATTATAGCGTGAAACCTGCGCCCACCACCACGACAACGACCACGAAGGCGCCCACCACCACGACAAAGGCGCCCACGCCCACCACGAAACCGATTGCGACTTCCGGTTCTGTTGAGACGACCACCACCGTGGAGGTCATCGCCCCCACGGAGGACACCACGGCGGCTCCCACCGAGTCGACCACCACACCTGAGGATCCCGTCGAAACCGGTACGCCCTCTGTTGAGAAGCCCACATCCACCGAGGCACCTACCGAGCCTACTTCTTCCGCTACGGCGACTCTCGCCCCGCCTCAGGACGAGGATGCGACCATCGTTCCCGTCAGTGATCCCTTCCCGCTGGGTTTGGCGCTGGGCATCGGCGGCGGCGCCATTCTGTTGATTGTCGTCATCGTCGTGATTCTGCTCATCAAACGCAAAAAGTAATGAAAAAACGCCTCTGTGAGAACAGGGGCGTTTTTCGTACTTGCCAAGCGGAGAGTTTTTTGTTATACTGTATTAGATAGGTATCCCAAGGAGGGAAGAAGTATGAAATTATCTGTGGTGATTCCTTGCTACAACGAGGAACTGAACGTGGCTCCTTTGCAGCAGGTGTGCATCAACGCCTTCGAAGGCAAGGTGGAATCCTACGAGCTGATCTTTGTCAATGACGGTAGCAGTGACGGCACCTGGAATGCGCTCAAAGCCCTGTACAATCAGCATTTGTGCCCTGTAAAGCTGGTTAACTTGTCACGCAATTTTGGCAAGGAATCCGCTATGTACGCCGGTATTCAGAAGTCCTGCGGCGACTACGTGACCCTGTTGGACGCCGACCTGCAGCAGAGCCCGGACATCGTGCTGGAGATGGTGGAGTTTTTGGACAATAATCCCGACTTTGATTCGGTGGCCGCCTATCAGGAGAACCGCATCGAGGGCCGTTTCACCTCTTGGTGCAAGAAGCGGTTTTACCGCCTGATGGACCGCATCTGTGATATCAGCCTCCACGAGGGCGCCAGCGATTTCCGCACCTTCCGCCGCAGTGTGGCAGAGGCGCTTTTAGGGGTCAAGGAGACTTACCGCTTCTCCAAGGGCATTTTCTCCTGGGTGGGTTTCAACACCCACTTCATTCCCTACGTGGCGCAGGAGCGTAACGCCGGCACCACCAAGTGGTCCTTCTGGAAATTGGTGAAATACGCCCTTAACGGCATCATTTCCTACACCACCTTCCCACTTAAGATCGCCACCGGTATCGGCGGCGTGATGTCCTTCCTCTCGCTGGTGTATTTGATTGTGGTAGTGTTACAGAAGTTGGTGTTCCATCTGCCTGTGCCTGCCGGCTATCCCACCATTATTGGCCTGATCCTGCTGATTGGCGGCATCCAGATGGTGATGTTGGGCATCATCGGCGAATACATCGCCCGCATCTACATTGAGGGCAAGCATCGCCCCATCTACATCGCCAAAGAGTACGTTTCCTACGACAAGGAGGCGTGATTATGGATATCCGCTGCGAAGAGTGCGATTACTACGACTACGACGAGGAGACCGACACCTACGAGTGTATGATGAACCTGGATATGGACGACTACGAGCGCATCCTGGCCTCGGGTCGCAACCGCTGCCCCTATTTCCGTGTCCGCGACGAGTATCGCATCGTAAGAAGACAGAACTAAAAAAGACGGTGACCGCAATGGTCACCGTCTTTTCATTTGCAATTAATCCTCGGCAGCGGAAGCCTTGCCCAGGGTGCCGTTGGCCAGACCCTGCAGATAGGCGTTGATAAAGCCGTCGATCTCGCCGTCCATCACAGCCTGGATGTTACCGCTCTCGTGGCCGGTGCGGGTATCCTTAGCCAGAGTGTAGGGCATAAAGACGTAGGAACGAATCTGGCTACCCCAAGCGATCTGGGCCTGATTGCCCTTAATGTCGCTCAGCTTATCCAGGTGCTCCTGCTCCTTGATCTGCACCAGCTTGGACTTCAGCATCTCCATACACTTGTCGCGGTTCTGGAACTGGCTACGCTCGTTCTGGCAGGCAACCACGATGCCGGTGGGGATGTGGGTCAGACGCACGGCAGAGGAGGTCTTGTTGATGTGCTGACCACCTGCGCCGGAGGAACGGAACACGTCCATCTTGATGTCCTCGGGACGAATCTCCACGTTGGTGTCGTTATCCAGCATGGGGATAACTTCCAGTGCGGCAAAGGAGGTCTGACGACGACCGGAGGCGTCGAAGGGGGAGATGCGCACCAGACGATGCACGCCGTTCTCGCTCTTCAGGTAACCGTAGGCGTTCTCGCCCAGCACCTCGATGGATGCGCTCTTGATACCCGCCTCATCGCCGTCCTGATAGTCCAGGATGTTGTATTGGTAGCCGTGGCGCTCCGCCCAGCGGGTGTACAGACGATACAGCATAGAGGCCCAATCCTGTGCCTCGGTGCCGCCGGTACCGGCCTGGAAGTTAAGGATGGCGTTCTTGCCATCGTATTCGCCGCACAGCAGGGTGGCCAGGCGCTGGGTCTCCATGGACTTCTGCACCTTCTCGAAGCCTTCCTTGCACTCATCTAACAGGTCGAGGTCTTCCGCCTCGTCCGCCAGGTCGATGAGGGTCAGGGTGTCGTGATAATCATTCACCAGACGCTCGTAGGCCTCGATCTTGCCCTTGACGCCGGCCGCCTTCTGGGTCATCTTCTGGGCAAACTCCATATCGTCCCAAAATCCGGGAGCGGAAGCCTGGGCATCCAGCTCCTCCGCCTGACGGCGCAGACCGTCCAAGCCGATGGAACCGGCCAGATCCTCGATGCCGGGAAAGAGAGCCTCTAACTTTAATCGCAGTTCTTCGTATTGCAGCATAATCATTTCTCCGTTCTTCGGAAATTCATTCCGTAACATTATACTGGAAAAGCATAGAAATGTAAAGAAAAATTTTATAGACAATTGCACCATTCATTTTTGGTTTTCTCTTGTCTTTTGTCGCAAGATTTTGTATAATAAAAGTCAATATTGTGAGAAAGTGGGTGCCGTCCGTGCTGCTGCCGAAAACCAAGAATTTGTCTTCCCGTCAGGTGGGGGAGGTGTTGTACTATTCTTTCCCCGCATTTGACGCCATCGACGGCGTGCGCCACGGTTTTTCCACCCGTTTGGGCGGTGTCAGCGAGGGCATTTTCGCCTCGATGAATCTATCTTTTACCCGCGGTGACGACGATGCCGCCGTGCGGGAGAATTTCGACCGCTTTTGCGCCGCTATCCGTGTCAATCCCGAGGACGTGGTGATCTCTGCCCAGACCCACACCGCCAACGTGAAGATTATCACTGCCGCCGACCGTGGTCGCGGCATCACCCGCGACAAGGAATATACCGATGTGGATGGCCTCATTACCAACGATCTGAACGTGGTGCTTTGCACCCAGTACGCTGACTGCGTACCTCTGTTTTTTGTAGATCCCGTTAAGCGGGTGGTAGCTACCTCCCACGCCGGTTGGCGTGGTACCGCCGCCGGCATCGCCGCCGTGACGGTGGAGAAGATGGTGGAGGCGTTTGGGTGCAATCCTGCCGATGTTTTGGCGGGCATTGGCCCCTCTATCGGCCATTGTTGCTTTGAGGTGGACACGCCTGTCTACGATGCTTTCACCCAGGTGGAGGTGTTTGACGACGCCTGCTACACCGACAATGGCGGCGGTAAATACCATATCGATCTGTGGCAGGTCAACCGCAACTGGATGCTGAAGGCAGGCCTTTTGCCCGAGCATATCACCGTCACCGACCTGTGCACCCGTTGCCACCCCGACCTGTTTTGGTCTCACCGCAAAATCGGCAATGACCGCGGTAGTTTAGCGGCTTTTATCGCCTTGGCCGACTGATATTTTGTGCTAAAAATTGCATACTACTCCCAAAGGAGTGTATGCGTATGACTTATACCGAAACTATTGATCGTTTATCCCGCAAATTGCGGGTGGACGCCAGTTTTGACCTTATGAGCCGCCCCGTGATGATCGGCGGACGGCTGTCTACCTTGTTTTTCGTGGACGGATTTACTAAGGACGAGGTGCTGGCGAAAATGTTGCAGTATCTCACCAACCTCACCCCCGATAAGGTGGAGGGCATCACCTCTGCCGACGAGTTCGCCACCCGGTACATCACCTATACCGAGGTGGTGCTCACCGCCGACTTTGACCGCGTGGTCACCGCTGTTCTGTCCGGCACCACGGCGCTGGTGATGGAAGGACTTGACCGCGTCATTCTTATTGATGCCCGCACCTACCCCGTCCGTGGGGTGGAGGAGCCGGAGACAGACCGTGTTCTACGCGGCAGCCGCGACGGACTGGTGGAGACGCTGGTGTTCAACGCCGCCCTCATCCGCCGCCGTCTCCGCGACCCCGCCCTCACGATGGAGGTCATCCAAGTCGGGCGCATTTCTTCCACCGACGTGTGCGTCTGCTATATGGCGGATCGGGTGGACAAGGCGTATCTCAAGAAGGTGCGGGATAGGCTCAAGAACATCACCATTCCCGCTCTTACCATGGGGCAGGAGAGCCTGGCCGAGTGCCTCTTGCGCGGGCAATGGTACAACCCCTTCCCACGCATTCGCTATACCGAGCGCCCTGACAGCGCCGCCGCAGGCATCGCAGAGGGGCAGATCATCCTGCTGGTGGATAATTCGCCGGCAGCGATGGTGCTACCGACCTCGATTTTCGATTTCGCCCAGGATACCAACGATTTTTACTTTCCGCCCATTGTGGGCAGTTATCTCCGTTTTGTGCGGGGGCTGATTTTTGTGGCGACCCTGTTGCTCACCCCAATCTGGTACTGGCTGATGCAGAACCCCGAGCGGATTCCGCCCGCCTTGGAGTTTATCCGCATCGAGGAGATGGGGCATATCCCGCTTATCGTGCAGATATTGTTGGTAGAATTGCTCATCGACGCCATCAAGCTGGCGGCGCTGAATACGCCTTCGTCTTTAAGTAACGCCCTCAGTTTGGTGGGCGCCTTAGTATTTGGCGAGTTTGCGGTGCAGGCAGGGATTTTCTCCTCCGAACTGTTGGCGTATATGGCTTTTGTCGCCATCGCCTCCTTCACCCAGCCCAGCCACGAGTTGACTTACGCCTTTAAGTTGTTTCGCATCTTGTTTTTACTGTTGACCTGGTTGTTCCACGGCTGGGGGTTGCTGGCGGGCTTCATCTTGATGGCGCTCGTCCTGGTCACCACTCGCACGGCGGTGGGAGGGCGGTATCTCTATCCCGTCATTCCATTCAACGGCACGGCATTTCTGCGCCTCTTGTTCCGCCAGCCCATCAGCCGCCACAACGCGGAGTAACCGCTCCTTTGTCCATCACATAAGATGGGCTAAAGGAGGGGGTAGTGATGGCCTTTTGGGAGGCTTCAGCTTGGTTTGCGGTGGTATTATTGACGGTGTATGGTTGTGCTCAGATTATACGATGGATGTGTCTGTGGCTCACCCGCTGTCCGCGGTGCGTGGAATGTTGTCGGCTGGCGATACCGCGTGCAACAGCCGATTTGGCACCGCTTCTCAGGTGCTTGCAATGTCAGGCGGTGTGGGACGATCCCGCCATCTGCCGCCACACTCTGGTGGTGTTGCCGTCGGACGCGGACTTGTCGGATGAAACGCTGCAAAAGTTGTTTGAGGAAGCACCGGCGGTGATTCCCATAAAATCAGAGGATTTGGTTGCTTTGGTGCAACAGATTATAGAGGAAAATTAGCAGAAAGGAGCCGTAAGGATGGATAAGCAAAATGAAGTGTTGCAGATTACCGGTATGGTGGATCATATCGTGTTTTGCAACGAGGATAATGGCTGGACCGTGCTGGAGTTGGATACCAACGATTCCATCGTTACGGTGGTGGGCACTTTTCCGCAGGTGCAGGTGGGGGAGACTCTGCGTGTACAGGGCAGTTGGGTGAACCACCCTTCCTTCGGCCCTCAGTTTAAGGCTACCGCCAGCGAGAGCACCCTGCCTACCGACGCCACCGCCATTCTGCGGTATCTGGCGTCGGGTGCGGTGAAGGGCATCGGCCCCGCCACCGCGGCGCGCATCGTGGATCGCTTCGGCGCGGATGCCCTGCGCATTTTGGAGGAAGAGCCGCAGGAACTGGCCAAGGTGAGGGGTATTTCCCTGTCCAAGGCCCGCGAGATGGGGCAGAGTTTCTGTGCCCAGTTTGGTCTGCGCGAGGTAGTGATGACCTTTGGCAGTTATGGTCTGAGCCCCAACGAAGCTCTGCGTTGCTGGAAGAAGTTCGGCCCCTCTACGCTCACGAAAATCAAGACCAATCCTTACCTCTTGTGCACCTCCGGGTTGCGCATCGGATTTGAGCGCGCCGATCAGATCAATATGGCTCTGGGTGGCGATAATCTGGACGGCAACCGCGTCGAGGCGGGTGTGCAGTACGTGTTGCGCCACAATTTGGGCAATGGTCACACCTGTCTGCCGCGGGATAAGGTGATTCCCACCGCGATGACGCTGTTGAACGTTCCCGAGGTAGCGGTAGACGCCGCCGTCAACCGTATGGTGGAGAGTTTTCAACTGCGACAGATCGATATGGAGGGTAGACCGTATCTTTTCCTGCCGCGCTATTACGACGCCGAGGCGTTTATCGCCAATCGGATGCGGCTGATGAGCGGTATGGGCACCTCTGAGGTGATTACCGAGGATCTGCATCTGCGCATCGACGCTATGGAGCGCAATTTCCATATTACCTACGAAGAGCAACAGCGCAAAGCAATGATCGAGGCGGTGGCTACCGGCACGCTGATTCTCACCGGTGGCCCCGGTACGGGTAAGACCACCACTCTGCGGGGTATCATCACCCTGCTGGAGAGCATGGGGGAGACGGTGGCTATCGCCGCCCCCACCGGTCGCGCCGCCAAGCGCATTTCCGAACTCACCGGCCGTGAGGCCAAGACCATCCATCGTATGTTGGAGGTGCGCTGGGGTGCCGATTCGGAAGAGGATGGCCCCGTATTTGATCGCAACGAGCGCACGCCGCTGGATGCGGATGCGGTGGTGGTGGACGAGATGTCTATGGTGGATGTGGTGTTGTTTGAGCACCTGCTCCGCGCCACTAAGACGGGGTGCCGCCTGATACTGGTAGGCGATACCGACCAGCTTCCCGCCGTGGGTGCCGGTTGTGTGTTGCAGGACCTGATGGCCAGCGGCAAGGTGCCGGTGGTACAGTTGACCCAGGTGTTCCGTCAGGCGTTGGAGAGCCGCATCGTGTATAATGCCCACCGCATCGTGAAGGGTGAGGCGATGGAACTGGATAATAAGAGCGATTGTTTCTATATGCCGCGTTCTTCGGCACAGGCGGTGACCGATACGGTGCTGGAATTGTGCCATCGCCGTCTGCCCGCCGCCTATGGCTATACCCACTTGGATGGCATTCAGGTGCTGTGCCCTGGACGTAAGGGGGAGATCGGCACCGGTGAGATCAACCGCCGCCTGCAGGAGTTGCTGAACCCGCCGGACAAGAAGAAGGCGGAAGTCACCGTGGAGGGAGTCACCCTCCGCGTGGGCGATAAGGTGATGCACAACCGCAACAACTACGACATCCCCTGGATGAAGGACGACGGCGACTGCGGCACCGGCATTTTCAATGGCGACATTGGTGTGCTGGAGGAGATTCGCCTGCGGGAGGACGTGCTGACGGTGCGCTACGACGACCGCGTCGCCACCTACAACAAAGAGGACGCGCAGGATCTGGAGCTGGCCTACGCCATCACGGTACATAAGAGCCAGGGTAGCGAATTTGACGCGGTGATTCTGCCACTGTTCCGTAACACTCCTCATCTCTGCTACCGCAATCTGCTGTACACCGCCGTCACCCGCGCTAAGAGTTTGCTCATCATCGTCGGCAGTCGGGAGACACTGGACAAAATGATTGAGAACGACCGCAAGACCTTACGTTATACGGGCTTGCGTACGTTCCTGATGCAGGAGGGGGCGTTTTTGCTGTGAGCCTTCTGTTGGATTGGTTTAAGCGAGTGGCATTTCCTCATCACTGCTTTTTGTGTAACGAGGTGTTGTATCCGCATCAGCGCTTGTGTGCGGTCTGTGTGGATAAGGCGCCGTACATTTTACCGCCCGTCTGCGAGCGGTGTGGGCGTAATGAGGACGACTGCTTTTGCGGTAAACATCGCCGCCATTTTGAGCGGTGCGTCAGCCCCTTTTATCACGAGGGCGCGGCGCAAAAGGGCATCTACACCCTGAAGAGTGATGGGTTCGCGGTGACCGTGGAGGGTTTTGCGGCAGAGATGGCCGAGCTGGTACGCCGTGAATACGGCGGTATCCCCTTTGACGTGGTGACGTCGGTTCCAATGCACGAAAAGGATTTTAGTGTTCGTGGGTTCGATCAGGCACAGTTATTGGGGGAGGCTTTGGCGCGGCGTCTGCAATTGCCGTACGACTGCTTGATAAAGAAAATCACCGTCACCGCCCCGCAGAAGGAACTGAAAGCCATTCAGCGCAGTGGCAACCTACTGGGCGTCTTTGATGTATGCGCAGACGTGGGCGGCAAAACGGTTTTGTTGGTGGATGACGTCATCACCACCGGCAGCACGCTGGATGAGTGTGCAAAAATGCTTAAGATTTTCGGTGCGGACGAGGTGTACGCCGTTACGGCGGCCGCTGCGGTCTTGTCAAACGACGCCGAGTGATGTATAATGAGGCAAATTGCTGAAATTAAGGGGTTTCCGTTATGAATTTGGGAATTGATCTGGGTACCTCGCGGATTGTGATCTGTGATCCTGCCCGCGGTGTGGTGCTGGACGAGCCGTCGGTGATTGCGGTGGCGCAAAAGGACGGTCACGTCATCGCATTCGGTAGCGAAGCGCAGGAGATGTTGGGGCGCAACCCCGACACTATCCGCGTGGTGCGCCCGGTGCAGAAGGGCGTCATCGCCGAATATGAACTGGCGGAGCAGTTGCTGCGTTGCTGCCTGGCGCGGGTGTGTTCTGCCCGCATCGTTAAGCCCTGCGTGGCGGTGAGCGTGGCCGAGAAGGTGACCGAGGTGGAACAGCGCTCCTTCATCGAGGCGGTGGTGTCCGCCGGCGCGCGTAAGGTTACGCTGGTGCCCGAGACGGTGGCGGCGGCCATTGGCGCGGATATGGATGTCAGTTTGCCGCTAGGTCAGATGATTGTCAATGCCGGTGGCGGCACGGTGGATGCCTCTGTGTTGTCGCTTAAGGGTGAGGCGGTGTCCTCCACCATTCGCGTGGCCGGTGCGGCGATGGATGAGGCCATTGTGCGCTACGTTCGCGCGCAATATGGCCTGATTATCAGCGAGCAGACGGCGGAACGGTTGAAGATTGCCATTGGTTGCGCCCTGCCTGTAGAGCCGATGGCGACTGCTGTGGCTCGCGGCCGCGATAGTATGACCGGCCTGCCGCGATCGGTGACCATCACTTCCGACGAGGTGTGTGAGGCTATTCGCGAGCCGTTGCAGCATTTGCTGGACCTGATTCAGCAGGTGTTGGAGGTAACGCCGCCTGAGTTGGCGGGTGATATCGTCACCGAGGGTATTTGCTTGACGGGTGGTGTGGCAGCACTGCGTCAGTTACCGCTGTTGATTGAGCGCGCCACCGGCATTCCCTGCCGCGTGGCGGAGAATGCCCACCAGTGTGTTGCCGTCGGCGCGGCGCGTGCTTTGCAGTACGCCTCTTCCTTCTCTGCGGTGTACGATTTGGGCAGTTTCTCCTATCGTTTGTCCGATAATGTAACCAATTAACTCTGTCAAGGCGTCTTGCTTTACACCTTTTAAGTGCCTAATTTACAAGGGATAACGAAAAAGTTTGTGAATTTTGCCCTTTGAAAACACCTGCCCGCTTATGGTATACTATACTTGCAGTTTGGATGTGAGGGAGTGACACCAATGAGCGATGCGGCGAAAATCGGCACCTATGTACTGTACGGCAAGACGGGCGTTTGCCTGGTTAAAGAACAGACCACCATCAGCGGGGGGCAGTACTATGTCCTGAGTCCCATCAGCGATGCTCGCTCCTCGGTGTACGTTCCTTGCGATAATGAGAATTTGGTGGCGCGGATGCGTCCGCTTCTCACCCGAGATGAGATTGATACACTGCTGTCAAATGCCGACGAGGTGCGACGGGAGTGGGTTGACGACCGCAATGAGCGGGCACTATTGTATCGCTCCATTACCGGCAGCGGCGATCGTAAAGAGCTGATTTGCTTGCTGGCCTGTCTGATGCGGCGCAAGCAAGAGCGCGTTGCTATGGGCAAGCGGTTGTCCTCGATGGATGAGAATGTCCTGCAGGAATGCGTCCGCTTGGTGCAGGAGGAATTCTCTATGGTGTTGGGTATCCCTGCCTCTGAGGTGGGGCGCTACATACTAGAGCGCATGTAAATCAAACAGCCGACGAAAATTCGTCGGCTGTTTTTTGCTTTTTCTGTTTGTAAATTGACAGACAGTGTGCTATAATGAGAAAAAAGTGGTGAGGAGGAGTGCAAATGGGTCGTTGTTGTTGTTTTACCGGCTATCGTCCCCATCGGTTTGCCTTCTCGCCGGACGGCCTGCGCCCCGAGCAGGTGCAGGCGGCTCTGGGCGCCCAGATTCGGCGCCTCTACGACGAGGGCTACCGCACTTTTATCAGTGGTATGAGTGCCGGCGTGGACCTGTGGGCGGCGGCTGAGGTACTTCGGTTGCGGCAGGCGTATCCCGATGTGGAGCTGATTGCCGCCGTACCCTTCGAGGGGCAGGAGAGCCATTGGCCTATTCCGTTGCAGCGGGAGTATCGCCGCATACTGGATGCCGCGCAGCAGGTGGAGGTGTTGTTCACCGCCGCGGCGGCAGAGGAGAACGCCGCCGAATGCTATAAGAAGCGCAACCGCTGGATGGTGGATCGTGCCGATACGGTGCTGGCGGTGTGCGAGATCGACGTGGCGGACAGCCGTACCGGCACGGCGGCCACCGTGCGGTATGCCCGCCGTCTGCAAAAGCGGATTTTGTACATTCATCCCGTCACCCTCGAAACGGCAGAGGAGACGGTGCAACAGATTGAGTTCATCTTGTGATTTTTGGAGGTTTTCGATATGGCAGCATTGCGTGATTTCCCCTTGCCGAAGATTTTGTTTTTTACCAGCGGCAATCCTTTTAGTGGCAGCTACAAAGGGTTGAGTTATCGCGTCGAGCCGGTTAAGGGCGACGCGGAGAAGGATATCACCGCCCATCTGTACGTCTTCACCTGGACGGGGGAGAAGTGTAGCCAGCTTAGCGAAAAACGCTCCGAAAAGGAGTTTCCGCTGGATACGGACGGCCTCGCCGCCGCCGAAGAATGGTTGCGCGCCGAGTGGAAAGCGTTTGTGAAAGAGAATATGTAAAAAAAGACGGTCACCCAAATAGGTGACCGTCTTTTTATGGAAAGGAAAATTATTTACGTATCACTTCGGCTCTCTCAAACTTGACGGAGTATGTGAATTCTTCGGGATAGGAGTCCACATCCTGCAAATCGATTTCCAAAACATAATGGTCATCGTTCTTCGTCAAGCGATCGGCTAACCACCACACCTTTTTTCGATTTTCTAAAGATATGTCAGGTGTCAATATTTTGTAGTTGAATAGTTGAATTTCTTGCACAGAGGAATCAAAAAGGGCACCTTTGGCGTCGATTTTCAAAGCTATCAAATTTCGAGTCCATGAATTTTTCTCTCCGACAAATTTGTTGTAGTCAAACGGAAACTCGAAAGTTTCTACGCCAACGATGTTCGCATCGTGTAAGCCGCTGATCCAATACCAGTCGGGAGGATTCTCCGGATAGTGAGATGTGTATATGCGTCCTTTAGCCATTAAAATCACCTCTTGCTTTTGTTTACTACGGTAGTTGCGAAGATAACGGAGATACCCACAGAGAAACAGGCATACACAACATAGGACAAATCCAAAATACGCTTGAGAAAACAATCAAAGCCGTCAAATAAGCAATCAATCGTCACAGTGCAAATATTGCAAAGAATAAAGCCGACGAAGATGATCAAAGCGGATTTGAGAAAAAGTATCAGCCATTCTTTCATATTAACACTCCTTATCGAGTTATTTTAACACAAATTGATGCTTTATGCAAGAATATAATCTCAAGGCTCGTGGAGTCGAACCCCGTCGGATGCTTCGCATCCTTCTGTAGTTTGCCTGACGGCAAACTAAGCGGGTTCTCCTACGACCGTACTCTGCGCCAAAGGAAAATTCGTCGACACCAAATGGTGTCGGGGGATTTTTGGAGCAGGGTGCGGGGGTGGGACCCGCCTTAACGGCTTGGGAAGCCGCTGTAATACCGATATACCAACCCTGCAGTTGGGAACAAGGCAGAGTATAGCACATCCATTTGGAAAAAGCAAGGGAAAATTGACGACCATTACATTCCTTTTTTGGGGCAAATCTCGCTCAGCGGACATTCCCCGCACTTGGGGGATCTGGCAGAGCAGGTGTCGCGGCCAAACAGAACAAGGCGGTGGCAGAAATCGTTGCTCTCGTCGGGGGGCAGGACTTTCCGCAGTTGCATCTCCACCTTGTACGGATCCTTGGTGCCGTCGGTGAGACCCAGGCGCCCCGTGATGCGGATGCAGTGGGTGTCCGCCACCACCGCGGGCTTGCCGTAGACGTCGCCGCAGACTAAGTTGGCGGTCTTGCGTCCCACACCGGGGAGTTTTGTCAATTCCTCCACCGTGTCGGGGATGACACCGTCGAGTTCGTCACGGAGCATACGGCACATGGCCACGATGTCCTTGGCCTTGGTCTTGTACAGACCGCAAGAGCGGATGTATTCGCCCACCTCGTCGGGGTCGGCATCCGCCAGACTGTCCAGGGTGGGAAAACGCGCAAATAGGGCAGGGGTCACCAGATTCACCCGCGCATCGGTACACTGGGCGGAGAGGCGCACAGCGATAAGCAACTGCAGGGGATTCTCCGCGGTCAGGGAGCAGATGGCATCGGGGTAGCGGGCTTTCAGCCCCTCCACGGTGGCGATGGCGCGTTGCTTTTTGGTCATATTCCCACATCCTTTCGTTCGATTTCGATTGCGATTATATCACACAAAACACCCCTGTGTCAATCGAGGTAATCCTTGACATTGGGGTGCTTTTTTTGTATTATAGTTGAGATAACACAACAACAAGGAGGGATGATCGATGAATACACCGTTGGCGGATCGCATTCGCCCTGCCACGCTGGATGACGTGGTAGGACAACAGCACATTTTGGGTGAGGGCAAGGCTCTGCGCAACATTATGGAGTCGGGTCGCATCCCCAATCTGATTTTCTACGGTCCCTCCGGCGTGGGCAAGACTACGGTGGCACGCATCATCGCCCAGCAGACGGATATGCGCCTGCATAAGCTCAACGGCACCACCGCATCCACGGCGGATATCAAGGCCGTGGTGGAGGAACTGGACACCTTTGCGGGTATGAACGGCATTCTCCTCTATTTGGACGAGATTCAGTATTTCAATAAGCGCCAGCAGCAGACCCTCCTGGAGTACATCGAGAACGGACGCATCACCCTGATTGCCTCCACCACAGAGAATCCCTATTTCTACGTCTACAACGCCATCCTGTCTCGTTCCACCGTGTTTGAGTTCAAATCCGTTGACGTGGCGGACATCGAAAAGGCGGTGGAGCGTGGCTTTGCCTTCCTGCGTGAGGAGAGCGGCAGCACCATTACGGTGGGGGATGGCGTGTGCGAGCACATCGCCCGCTCCTGCGGCGGTGACGTGCGTAAGTCGCTGAATGCCGTGGAGCTCTGTGTGATGGCAGGGGAGACCACTCCCGATGGTGGCGTGCTGGTGACCCTGGACACCGCCAAGCAACTGGCTCAGCGCAGCGCTATGCGCTACGACCGTGAGGGCGACGATCACTACGACATCGTTTCCGCCTACCAAAAGTCGATGCGCGGCTCGGATCCCGATGCCGCCTTGCACTATCTGGCGCGGCTATTGGAGGCAGGTGACCTGCCTTCCGCTTGCCGTCGTCTGTTGGTCTGTGCCAACGAGGACGTGGGCTTGGCCTATCCCCAGATTATCCCCATCGTCAAGGCGGCGGTGGATACCGCTTTGCAGGTGGGCTTGCCTGAGGCAAGAATCCCCCTGGCCAACGCGGTGGTGCTGGTGTGTCAGGCGCCCAAGTCCAACGCGGTGTACAATGCCATCAATCACGCCATGGCGGATGTGCAGGCAGGCCGTAGCGGCTCGGTGCCCCGTACCTTGCAGAATAAGCACTACGACGGCGACGAGGTGGAGAAAAAGGGGCAGTTCTACCAATACCCCCACGACTTTGACGGCCATTGGGTGCGCCAGCAGTATCTCCCCGATGCCATCAAGGATACCGTCTACTACACCCCCGGCGACAACAAGACCGAGCAGGCCTTTGCCGCCTACTGGAAGGATATTAAGAAATGAGTGTGGTGACCGAGCGGTTGTTCGCACTGGCGGATGAGGAATATCGGCAGTTTCAGACACCGCTGTTGCCTTCAGTGGAACCCCGGCGGATTATCGGTGTGCGCACGCCTATTCTGCGCAGGTTAGCCAAAGAATTGGCAGGTACCGCCGAGGCTGAGGTGTTTCTTTGCGACCTGCCTCACGCCTACTACGAGGAGAACAATCTCCACGCCTTTTTGGTGGAGCAGATTAAGGATTACGATGCCTGCATCGCCGCCATTGACGCCTTTTTACCCTACGTGGATAATTGGTCCACCTGCGATGGTTGGGCACCCAAGGTACTGAAAAAGCACCCCGAGGAATTGCTCTGTAAAATCCGCCAGTGGATGGCTTCGGATTTGCCGTATAGCGTGCGGTTTGGCATCGGGATGCTGCAACGCTACTTCCTCGACGAGCGGTTTGACCCGATATACCTCGATTGGGTAGCCTCTGTGGATCGTGAGGAATACTACGTGCGGATGATGGTGGCGTGGTACTTTGCCACGGCGTTGGCGAAGCAGTACGCGGCGGCGTTGCCCTATATTGAGGAGGGGCGGTTGCCGACCTGGACGCATAATAAAACCATTCAAAAAGCGGTGGAAAGTTATCGGGTCACCGCGGAACAGAAAACCTATTTAAAAACGTTGAAAAAGACCGCTGTCGCTTAGCCGACAGCGGTCTTTTTGTTTGTTTTCAATTTGTTTACAACGTGTTCACACAAAATGTATACACAGAAGTGGTATAATGTAGGCAGAAATTGGCATAAGGAGGTTTTATCCATGAATAAACGTATTTCCTTAGCACTGGTTTTGGTTTTCCTTTTTACTCTGATGGTCGGCTGTGGCAAACAGACCGCCGCACCGTCGAAAGAAGAAGCAAAAACAACCGCAACCACAACCACAACCAAGCCGACGATGCAGGCGGAAACAGAGGCGTTTGACGACACCGATGAAGCCTATGACGGTGTGAAGATTCAGTTGTCCGACGAGGGCATCACTGTGGATGGCGAGGCGATTGCGGCAGATACGAGCAAAGCGGTGTATGCCGCCAACGACATCGTGTATTACGAGAGCGGCAAGGATTTCACCTATGGCGAGGGTACGGATAAAGACGCCCACACCAAGGCGGAGGCGGATGCTCATACCGTGGTGCATATCGCCAAGGCGGGACAGTACGTGCTCAGCGGCAAACTGACTAAAGGACAAATTGCGGTAGACTTGGGCGAGGATGCCGAAGAGGATCCCAACGCGGTGGTGACACTGGTGCTGAATGGGGTGGATATTACCTGCGAGGTAGCTCCTGCGGTGATTTTCTATAACGTCTACGAGTGTGGCAGTAAAGAAGAATCTACCGCCACTAAGGACGTGGATTTGACCGCCGCCGGTGCGCGGGTGATCCTCGCCAACAACAGCGAAAACAAGGTGAACGGCTCCTATGTGGCCCGCATCTATAAGCCCGGTACGGTGGAGCTGACCGAGGACGGCACAGAGGTGGCAGACGCCAAGAAATTGCATAAGTACGATGCGGCGTTCTATTCCAAAAAGTCCATGCGGATTCAAGGCGGCAATAAGGGAAATGGTAACGGCAAACTGACTATCAAAGCCGAAAATGAAGGCTTGGACAGTGAACTCCACTTGACCATTGACGGCGGTATCATTGATATTGAGTCGGGTAACGATGGCATCAACACCAATGAGGACAATATTTCTGTTACCACCATCAATGGCGGTCGGCTGTCCATCCTGGTCAACGGCTCTACCGGTGAGGGCGACGGCATCGACTCCAACGGTTGGTTGGTGATCAACGGTGGCACCGTGTTGGCGCAGGGTTGCGGTTTTAGCGGTGACGCCGGTATCGACTCGGATAAGGGAATTCACATCAACGGCGGCACCGTGATTGCCAGCGGTAATATGCTGGATCGCATTGAAAACGGTGGGCAGCCCAACGCGGTGTTTACCCTGCAATCCCGTAAGAGCAGCACCATCCATTTGAAAGATAAGGATGGGAATGTGGTGCTGACCCACAATATCGTCAATGCCTATACCATGCTGGTGGTTTCCTCGCCCATTATGGTGCAGGAATACAGCGTGTGGGATGGCGACACCCAGCTGGAGGCCGGTAACGGCCAGGGTGGCTTTGGTCCCGGTGGTATGGCGCCGCCCAGTGGCGAAAGACCCGAAAAACCAGAAGGTGAGCCGCCCACGGGTGAGCGTCCCGAAAAGCCGGAAGGCGATATGGGCGGCAACCCCCCTGTTGAGGGAGAAAACCCTCCTGCATAATACAAAGTGAAAGACCGCTGTCAGCCGACAGCGGTCTTTTTTGCGGTCAAATCCTGCCAATCGGCGCGGGTGAAGCAGCCGAGAACGGCGATGAGCAGACAGTAGATGGTGACAAACACAATGCCGTGGGGCAAGACGGAGGGAAGTCCCAACAAGGTGGGGAACAGTTGCCGGAATATCCACACACAGCCGCCTGCCACTACCGCTGCAAAGGTGGGGCGAATCACCCAACGCCCCCAGTTCATCGGCGTGCGGCTGACGGCGAGCAGGCGGGAGGTGCTGAGGGTAGCGGTGAGCAGGTTGCTCACCAGCATCACGTAGAGAAATCCCATCAACCCAAATCGCGGCAGCAGGAGATAGATGAGGCCGATGCGTACCGCCGAATCCGCTACGGCATACCACAGGGAATGTACCTGCTGATTTAACCCCTTGAGCATACCCGATACCACACTGTCCAAATACATCACGGGGGTGAGTGGACCGAGGATTTGCAGCAGCATTCCCACGAGCGGATCGTGGTAGAGCAAATTACCCAGTTGTCGCCCTAAGGCGGTGAAGATACCGCCCACCAAAATCGACCCTAACAGGGTCGCGTGGAGGGTGCGTTCCACCAGTCGTGCCACCTGCCGCCGTTGTCCCAGTGCGTAGGCGTCGGATAGTTCGGGGATCAGCAGGCCCGATAGGGTCATCAGCAGGGCGGAGGGGAAGAAAATCAACGGTAAGGCCATTCCCTTTACAGCACCGAATTGCGCCAACGACAAGGCTTCCGAGCAGGTGTAGAGGGTCAGGCAAGCCGGGACGAGAAAATTCTCCACCGTGCGTAATAGGGTGGTGAGATACCGCCCAGCGGTGAGGGGGAGGGCGATTTGCAGCAGCGGTTTGAGCGCTTTTTGTGGGTGCGTATGGGTGCTTTTGGGGATGTGCCTTCTGTCCCGACGGTAGGCGAGGTAGAGATAGACACACGCCACCGTTTCCGAGAGTGCATCCCCCACAATGATGATGACACACGCCTTTGCCAGCGAGCCGTCCCAGTGGGTAGAGAGCATCCAAAGGATGCTGCCGATGCGGACGGCTTGCTCTACGATTTGAGATAGGCAGGGTGGCCAGGCTCTCCGCCGTGCCATAAAGTAGCCCTTGACGCAGGCGGAGATGCCGATAAAGGGAAGAGCCACACCGCTGATGGCGATGGCCGGCACGGCGCGAGCATCTCCCATCCATCCGCCGATGAGGGGTGCGCCTACGTAGAGCAGGAGGGCGGATACACCGCCCACACCGATGCAAAGCAGCATACTTATCTGCATCAGACGGTGTACACCGCGACTGTCAGCGGCGGTGAGCCGTTGTGCCACCAAACAGGTGACGGCGGTGATGAGCCCTCCTGTGGCAAAGGTGGCGCCGAGGATGTACACGGAGAATACCAATTGGTACAGACCCATCCCCTCCGCACCTACGCGGTTGGAAACAAAGATGCGAAAGATAATGCCGAACAGCCGCAGTAATAGCGAGGTGGCGGTCATCACCGCCGTGTTTTGGTAAAAGGCACGTTTATTCAAAGAGAACCTCCCGTGGGAGTGCATTATAAAGACTGGCAATGGTGTTCCAGGTGGCGGTATCGGTTTCGCCTGTCACAGGCAATCCTGCCCACTTCTGAATCCCCCGCACCGCATAGGTGGTGGCGGGGGTGTATCGGTTATCGGGTGGGGTGTAGAGGACATTGTTGTACACTCGTGACAGTCGCCCGATCATAGCATTGAGGAATAGCACGGGATCTCCTTGAGCCCCCTCAATCAGCGGGGTATCTCCTTTGCCAACGATGGATGTGGATGGTTGCATAGCTTGCGTAATATCTGCGTAAGCGCAGTAAATCGCGTTCCAAGTAGCGGCATCCACGCGGCCGGTAGGCGGTAAGCCCTCCTCCTGCTGGAATTGCCGCACCCCCTCCGCGGTGGCAGGGCCGTAGTAGCCGTCTTGCGACACAGTGGTGTTACCATAACGAGCGCGTTGGATGGTGCGCAGATATCCCTGCAGTTCGATGATATAAGGACGGCTATCCACCGTGATGTCGTTGTCCAGTAGGCTCATTCGCTCACCTCCTCGCCCAGCTCGATGCCGGGGAATTGCCCGATGCGTTGGGCGTTCCCGGTGCGTAGGGCGGAGTAGAGGGAGGCAATAGCGTCCCAGGTGGTGACCCCCACGATGCCGTTGGGCTCTAAGCCAAATTCCCGCTGAAATGCCTCCACCGCTTGCACCGTCTCGAGACCGTACACGCCGGTGACGGCAGGGGCGGGAATGGCGGGATAAATGGTGGAGATATATGCCAAATACTCCTGAATGGTGGCTACGTCTTCGCCTTGGAATCCGGCTTGTAACACACGGCCGGGAAAGAGGATGACACCGCCGTCTATGAGTGTGGCGGTGGTGCGAATGCTCTCGTAGGCATCCTCCATCGCCTGCCACGTCTGTCGGCCCACCAAACCATCTACCGCAAGACCAAACTGCTGCTGGAATGCGCGAACGGCGGCTTCGGTGGCGTCGTCAAAGACGCCATTCACCTCGATTTCGGGGATGGTGTCGTAATAGGTAGCGATGACCTCGAGATAGTATTGCATCACCCGCACGTCGTCGCCGGTGTCGCCGACCGATAGCAACTGTTCAAAGGCACGGGGAAGCTCGTCGATGCGGATTCCCTCGCTGTCCAGCTCGCTGAGCCGCTTAACGGCGTTGAATAGGTAGGTGATGCGGTACCAGGTAGCCGAGCCGACAATGCCGTCTTCGGTGAGGCGGAACAGCCGCTGAAAGGCACGCACCGCCGCTTCAGTATCCAATCCAAAGTTGCCGTCGGCAGGGTTAATCTTGGGAATGCCGGGGTAGTTGGTGGAGATGCGGTTGAGCCGAATCTGAATTTGCTGTACGTCGTTGCCGGAATCCCCCAAACGCAACGCTCTGCCGGGATAGGAGGGTTGCCCGTTGCGCACGGGAGCATCGGTGACGATGTCGATATCGTCGCCATAGAATCGGGTGAGGATTTCATAGGGGCCGAGACCTTGCTCCGCCAGGGGAACCGTACCCCATTGGCTAAGTCCGGGACAGGTGGAGGTGGTTCCGTTGCAATACTGGGTGAAATAGGGCTCTACGCTGCCGCGGCGGACCACGTACGAGTTGAAAATCTCGTCTACCACGTCGCTGATGGTGTCGTAAATCTCCCGCCCCGGCACAAATGCTTGATCGAACTGGGTGGAGTTGGTGATGTCGAAATCGTAGCCTTGGCTGCGGTACCACTCGGTGTAGTATCGATTGAGAGCATAGGAGATTTGTGCGTAGACGTTGGCACGGATGGCTGCCTCAGGCCAGGTTGGGTATATCTCGCTGGAGGCTACGTTTTTGATATAGTCGGGGAAGTTGACGTACACGTTTTCTGCGTTGGAGGTGGGCGGTCCTAAGTGTACGGTGATGGTGCGTGGAATGAACGGTGTACCTGTCATAAGCCGCCTCCTTGTAGATTGGTGGGACCACCGGAGACGAACTCCTGCGTGTCGGTTTCTCCATTGGGGAGAATGGGAATCAGAGCCGCCGGTTGAGTAACATAGCTGTTGCCGTAGATCGGTACATTGCGATGTTCCGCGGTTCGAAATCCGTCCGCAGAGATGCGGATGTTATACGTGATGTAGGGGATATTGCCCGGTTGCAGGGACAACTCGGGATCGACGGTAGGCAAAGCGATGACGGGAGTAAATCCGTCACGGTCGGTGGTGAGGTTGGCAAAGATGGTTTGTTGTGTGCTGTCGTCGCGGGTGACAATCACCCGCGCGCCTTCAATGGGTTCGGCGCCGCCGGCGGTAAAGGCAAACGCTCGCAGATATCCCACAAAATCGGTGTTGTCGGCCTCGGGAGGGATGGAGGGTGCGAGAGCCTCCGTGTCCCGTGCGATGTCGGGTTCGGGATAGCGGCTGTCCAGCCAATTGTCATCGTCTAAGATGGTGGGGGAGGCGGTGGACGTTCGGTACATCTCCATCATTTGCCGCCGATAAGCTTCCATGGTGTCGGTATCCAGTTTGCGTTCCATAGTTTACCTCCAAAAACCTGTGAAATCGGGTGAAAAACCGTACTTTTTTCCTTTAAAGAGTCGTGCTGGCGAAAAAACGCGAAAAATCGGGTGATTTGGGAAAATTCTATTGACATTTTGTCGCAAAAATTTTATAGTGTTATCTGTCATTTATTATCTAAAAGAATGATGCATCTAAGCAAAACTTTTTGCATCCGCCAAACAGCGCCGCAGTCATCCGATTGGAATGGTTGTGAAAAACCCTTTGCGGAGGGCGTTGCCACAGCGGGTGCGTCTGCCGGAACGGCAGAATCCAATTACCGCAAAGGGGGATGTATTATGAACGAAAAGAAAATCATCGAACTCAAAGACATTGCAGTGTCCTTTGATGGCGAGCCGGTGCTCAAGAACCTTAATCTGAGCATTTCCGATGGCGAGTTTGTCACCCTGCTGGGTCCTTCCGGCTGTGGCAAAACGACCACCCTGCGTATTATTGCCGGCTTCATCACTCCGGACAGCGGCGATGTTTTTTTTGACGCCAAGCGGGTGAATGATTTGCCCGCATATAAGCGCACGGTCAATACCATTTTCCAGCGCTACGCTCTGTTCCCGCATTTGAATGTATATGAGAATGTGGCTTTCGGTATGCGTGTGCAGAAGAAGAGCAACGCCGAGATTGAGGAGACGGTCACCAAGATGTTGGAGTTGGTCAACCTCAAGGGCTTTGAGAAGCGTTCCGTTGCCAAGTTGTGCCGCGGTCAGCAGCAGCGCGAGGCCATTGCCCGCCCACTGGCCAACAATCCTCGTGTGTTGTTGCTGGACGAGCCGCTGGCAGCACTGGACCTGAAGTTGCGTAAGGATATGCAGACCGAGCTGAAGAATATCCAGAAGAGCTTGGGTATCAGCTTTATCTACGTCACCCACGATCAGGAAGAGGCGCTGTCTATGTCCGACACCGTGGTGGTGATGGATAACGGCGTGATTCAGCAGATCGGCACTCCCCAGGATATCTACAACGAGCCTCAGAACGCCTTTGTGGCCGACTTTATCGGTGAGAGTAACATCTTGGACGGCGTGATGTTGGAAGACTATTTGGTGGAGTTCTTTGGCCGTAAGTTCAGCTGTTTGGACGCCGGCTTTGAGAAGAACGAGCCGGTAGACGTGGTTATCCGTCCTGAGGATATCGACATCGTGGAGCCTGTCAAAGGTCATCTGACCGGTTTGGTGACCAATGTCACCTTTAAGGGCGTGCATTACGACACGATTGTCGACTTCAAGGGTTTCAAGTGGCTGATTCAGACCACCGACTATTATCCCGAGGGTAGCACCATCGGTATTGTGCTGAACCCTGAGGACATTCACATCATGAAGAAGTCCGCCTATTCCGGTATGTTCGGCGATTACAGTTCCTACTCCGAGGAGTTCGACGAACTGGGTGACGCCGTGGCTGCTGCTGAGGCGGAAGAGGAGGCAGAGGAATGAAGAGTCGCACCGCTGCCACCCCCTTCGCTTTGTGGATGAGCATCTTCACCGTGGTGCCGATGGCTATCGTGGTGTGGTTTGCCTTCACGGACGAAGTGGGCTCTTTCACATTGGCAAACATTGTTGAGATTTGGCAGTATGCGGGCACCTACGTGGATTCGATTTGGATGGGTGCTTTGGCAACGGCAATTTGTTTGGTGCTGGCCTATCCCGTGGCGCTGAGCATTTCGCGTAAGAGCGAGCATATGCAGCGCACCATGGTGATGATTGTTATGCTGCCGATGTGGATGAATTTCCTTCTGCGTACCTACGCGTGGATGACCTTGTTGGAGAACAACGGTCTGATTAACCAATTTTTGCGTTTGATTGGCGTGCTGGCTCCCGATGCCTCTCTGCCGATGATCAACACCGACGGCGCTGTGGTGCTGGGCATGGTGTACAATTTCCTGCCCTTTATGATTCTGCCGCTGTACTCCGTGATGGCTAAGATGGACTATCGCGTGATCGAGGCGGCGCAGGATCTGGGCTCCAACAACTGGCAGGTGTTTCGTCGTGTGATTCTGCCCCTGAGTGCGCCCGGCATCGTATCCGGTGTCACTATGGTGTTTGTGCCGGCTGTGTCCACCTTTGTTATTTCCAAGCTGTTGGGCGGCAGTAAGAATATGATGATCGGTGACGTCATTGAGACTATGTTTGTCGGCGACGGATGCGACTACAATGTCGGTGCGGCGTTGTCTTTGGTTTTGATGGTGTTGATGCTCCTCTGTATGTCTATGATGCGTAAGGTGGACAATGGTGAGGATGAGTTAGGGGGTATGATGACATGAAAATGCTCTCTAAGATTTACAATGGTATCATTTTCACCTTCTTGTACGCGCCTATCGTGGTCCTGATTGCCTATTCCTTCAACGATTCCAAGAATCGTGTGCAGTGGGGCGGCTTCACCCTCGATTGGTACAAGGAATTATTCCATAACGAGTTGATCATGGATGCGCTGTGGCTGACGCTGGAGATCGCCGTGTTGGCGGCGGTGATTGCCACCGTGATTGGTACGATGGCGGCGCTGGGCATTTACAGTATGAACGGCCGTCTGCGCAATTTGCTGATGGGAATTAACAACATTCCTATGGTGAACCCCGAGATCGTTACCGGTATCTCGATGATGCTGATGTTTGTGGCAATCTATCGCGCTACCGGTCTGTTACAGCCCGGTTTCCTGACGTTGTTGCTGGCTCACGTGACGTTTTGTATCCCTTACGTGGTGCTGCAGGTGATGCCTAAGTTGCGTCAGATGAACAAGCATATGTATGAGGCGGCGCTGGATTTGGGCTGCCGTCCCGTGCAGGCTTTCTTCAAGGTCGTGTTGCCTGAGATTATGCCCGGTGTCATCACCGGCGCTTTGATGGCGTTCACAATGTCTTTGGACGATTTTGTTATCAGTTACTTCAATGGCGGTTCGACCGCTCAGAACCTGTCGGTGACCATCTACTCGATGACTAAGAAGCCCATCACGCCTGAGATCAACGCACTTTCTACGTTGATGTTCGGTGCGGTGCTTCTGCTGTTGTTGGTAGTGAATATCCGTCAGGTGCGCGACCTGGACAAACAGAAGGAAAGGAGATAGTACATTGAAACGATGGCTCTGCCTGCCGCTGGCGCTGTGTATGATGGCGTGTCTGTTCAGCGGCTGCAAATTCGGTAAAGATGTGATCACCCTCAATGTGTACAACTGGGGCGAATATATCTCCGACGGCAGTGACGACCTGATGGATGTCAACGCGCAGTTTGAAAAGGAATACGGTATCCGTATCAATTACAAGACCTACGAGAGCAACGAGTCGATGTACACGCTGCTGGAGAGTGGTGCGGCCGAATACGATATCGTCATTCCTTCTGATTACATGATTGGTAAGATGATTGAGGAGGATATGTTGGCAAAGTTGAACTTTGACAACATCCCCAATTATCAGTACATTGATGAGCAGTACAAAGGCTTGGCGTACGATCCCAATAATGAGTATTCCGTTCCCTACACTTGGGGCACGGTGGGTATCTTCTACAATAAGAAATACGTAGATAAGGCCGATTTGGCTCAGGGTTGGGACATTCTGTGGAATGAGAAATACGCCGGCAAGATCTATATGTTTGATAATGCCCGTGATTCCTTCGCTATTGCGCTGAAAAAGTTGGGGTATTCTATGAATACCACCAATCCCGCCGAATGGCAGGCGGCGTATGACGAGTTGGCAAAGCAGAAACCTCTGGTACAGGGTTATTTTATGGACCAGGTGTTCCAGAAGATGACCAATGAAGAGGGTTGGTTGGCGCCTTATTACTCCGGCGATGGCGCCAATATGATCACCGGCGACGACGGCAATGAGAATATCGGCTATTTCGTTCCTGATCAGGGTACCAACTTGTTTGTGGATGCGATGTGCGTTCTGAAAACCAGTGAGCACAAAGAGTGGGCCGAGAAGTACATCAACTTTATGTGCCGTCCCGACGTAGCTGCTGCCAACGCGGAGTATATTTGTTACTCCACCCCTCATACCGAGGCGTTGGGTATGCTTAGCGAAGAGGTGTCTGGCAATCCGATGTTCTATCCCGCGCAAGAGGTGATTTCCAAAGCGGAAGTGTACATCACCTTGCCCGTGGATACGATCAAACTGCAGAAGGATCTGTGGATTAAGCTCAAATGTTTGCGTGACCGTCCCGATTGGTGGCCGTTCCCGAATTAAATGAATCAGCCGCCCCGATGTTTGTTCATCGGGGCGGCTTTTTCTGTGTCATAAATTCTGTCGGTGTTTCATAGAGTGTACAAACGAAGAATGAGCGGAGGAACGACTATGGAAACTGCCAGCAGATTATATAGAGATATGGCCGCCAGAACGGGCGGAGATATTTATCTTGGTGTAGTGGGTCCGGTGCGAACAGGTAAATCTACTTTTATCAAACGATTTATGGAGGCATTGGTGTTGCCCAATATGGGGGACGCCGCGCGACGAGAGCGGGCTACCGATGAATTGCCGCAATCAGCGGCCGGCCGCACCATTATGACCACCGAGCCGAAGTTTATACCCGAGCAGGCGGCGCAGGTGATGCTGGAGGGTGTGTCCAACGTGCGGGTGCGGCTGATTGACTGCGTGGGTTATATCATTCCGTCTGCTTTGGGATACATCGAAGAGAATCAGCCGCGAATGGTGAAAACTCCGTGGTACGATGAAGAAATCCCCTTTAATATGGCGGCGGAGGAGGGGACACGGCGCGTGATTACAGACCATTCCACTGTGGGTTTGGTGATTACCACCGACGGCAGTATCACGGATTTACCGCGAGAGGAGTATGCTGTTGCCGAAGAGCGTATCGTGAAAGAGTTGCAGGCGTTGGGGAAGCCTTTTGCAGTGTTGCTCAATGCCGTGGATCCTCACGCCGCGCCGACTGAGCGGATGGCGCGAGAACTGAGCGAGACATATGGCGTACCGGTGTTGCCAATCAACTGTCAGACGATGTCGGAACAGGAAATTTTGCGAGTTTTAGAGTCTCTTTTGTCGCAGTTTCCGGTTTCTCGAGTGGGTTTGTCTTTGCCGCGGTGGTTGATGCGCCTGGAAACTTCGCATCCTGTGAGACGATGCGTATTGGATGCGGCAAAACAAGCCTGTTCCGGTGTTTCGCGGGTGGGACAGGTGGAGAAAATCGCGCAAGCGCTCAGCAAATGTGAACACGTTGAGGCTGCAGCCGTGGATGAAGTGGATATGGGGAGTGGGGAAGCGGTTGTCACCGTGGCATTGCGTCCGGAGCTTTTTTACAGCATTCTCAGCGACACGACCGGTTTGTCGATCCCTGATGAAGGGGCCTTGATGACGGAAATGATGCAGATGGCCGCCGTTTGTAAGAAATATGAGAAAATCCGCGCCGCTTTGGAGCAAGTGGAACAGACCGGTTATGGTATTGTGATGCCCGAGATGGAGGAAATGACCCTGGAGGAGCCGCAGATCATACGACAGAGCGGTCGATACGGGGTGCGTCTGCGCGCGTCGGCGCCGTCTATTCATTTAATGAAAGCACAAATCGAGACGGAGGTTAGTCCCATCGTCGGCACTGAACGGCAGAGTGAGGAACTGGTGAATTATTTACTGGGGCAATTTGAGGAAGAACCATCCAAAATCTGGGATTCCAATATTTTCGGCACCTCGCTGTACGGTCTGGTCAACGAGGGACTCCACAACAAATTGCTGCATATGCCGGAGGAGGCGCGGCTGAAAGTGAAGGATACGGTAGAGCGGATTATCAACGAGGGGTGCAATGGCTTGATTTGCATCATTGTGTGAGGTGGTTATGGTCGTACATAATGAAGTCCCGGTAGCAGAGCTGGTAGAGACCAATCATCGGCCGGAAAAGAAACGACCAAGACATATTTCGGTGTTTGCGGTGCAAAGCGTGGCGTGCGGCGTGATTGTCCTAATGGCACTCTTGCTAAAAGTGGCAGGGGGATCGGCGTATGAATCGCTGCAAACGCGCTTTCGTCAGGCGTTGGTGCGCAACGAGTGGGTGTCGGCATTGGCGCAGTTATGGGATGGTAATCCCTTGGAGCAAGTAGCATCGGACACGGAAATTGCTGTAAATGCGAGTGGCTTTACAGCGCGCGAAGCCGCGCAGACACTGGGTTTTTCCGTTGCGAAGCACATTGTAGCGCCCTTGGCCACAGGCGTTATCACATCTTCTTATGGTGAGCGCATCCATCCTATTGACGGTACACAGGAGTTCCACGCGGGGGTTGATATTGCGGCGGAATGTGGAACGGGTTTGTTGGCTGTGGCGGCCGGCGAGGTGGTTGAGATAGGGGAGAATGATCAGTTAGGCAAATACGTGCGCCTGCGCCACGCGGATTCGATAGAAATCCTGTACGGACATTGTGAATCGGTATTGGTGCAGACTGCGGAAACGGTGGCGGCGGGTGCGCGGGTTGCCACAGTAGGGGCCACCGGCGTTACTACGGGAAGTCACGTTCATATTGCCGTGACGAGGGATGGCGTTGTGTGTGATCCCGCCGATGTGTTGCCGTTAGAACAATATGTTTGAGTGGCGATTATGCGGTGTCGATTTTCGTATGAGCCTGTTGCTCCCTGCATTGGTGACCGCGTTACTGCTATCGCAACCCGATGGCCTCGTGTTGCCCTGCGTGCTGGCGTCTTTGATACACGAGGGCGGTCACTTGCTGGCGATGGTTGGGGTGGGCGTTCCTCCACGTGAGTGTGTATTGGGCGCTTTCGGTGCGCGGATTCGCTTGGATGATGTTTTGGTTCCATATAAGAAAAACATCATTGTATCTTTGGCCGGTCCACTGGCAAACGGATTGACGGCGGCGATTTTGATGGCGGCAGGTTACCGCTCTTCCGCAGTGGTTCACGCGATGTTGGCCGCGGTCAATCTGTTGCCGATTGCTTCGCTGGATGGGGGAGAGGTGCTACGATGCATATTGGGGTGCTGCGGGCTTAAATCGCCACGAGTCATATTGCGCTTTTGCGCATTGTTGGTGTTAACGCCTATGGTGTTGGTCAGTGGATACTTGTTTGTTGTCAGCAGAAATCCTACACTATTGATTGTGGATGCCTATTTGGCATCGCTGATAATTTTTTCTGAAAAATGCGAAAAAAGCTCTTGACAAGATGCGGGGGTGCTGGTATAATACTCGGGACGAAAGAAGCAGAGCGTTGCCCGCTCTCACCCCCGGATCTTGCTCCAAAGGGTTGATATGGATTGGTTCCTACCGCGTGTCGTGGTGGGTTTCGGTTTTGTGCGGGCAGCTTGGCTGTCCGCTTTTTTGTTGTTTTAGGAGGTGTTTCCGATAGCCAAAAAAGAGATGCAGATCAACGAGCAGATTCGTGATAACGAGGTGCGTGTGATCGGTGCAGACGGCGCCCAGCTGGGTGTGATGTCCGCCCGTGACGCTCAGAAGCTGGCCGACGAGGCCGGTATGGATCTGGTCAAGATCGCCCCTACCGCCGTTCCCCCCGTGTGCCGTATCATGGATTACGGTAAGTATCGTTTCGAGCAGGCCAAGAAAGAGAAGGAAGCTCGTAAGAACCAGCACGTGGTGGATATCAAAGAGGTTCGCCTGGGTCTGAATACCGACGTGGGTGACTTCAATACCAAGGTTGCACAGGCCGAGCGCTTTGTGAAACATGGTGACAAGGTGAAGGTCAACATCCGCTTCCGCGGTCGTGAGATGGGCCACCCTGAGAAGGGCCTGGAGTCCATGCAGCGTTTCGCCGAGGCTTGTGCTGAGTTCGCCGTGGTCGAGAAGGCCGCTAAGCTGGAAGGCAGAAACATGCTGATGTTCCTGGCTCCCAAGCCTGCCAAATAAGCAGGAAAGACAATTTCGTTGCGTACAGGGTTCGCCCTGTTTACACAAACCAATTAAGGAGGACAAAACTATGCCTAAGATTAAGACGCACAGCGGTGCGAAGAAGCGTTTCAAGCTGAGCAAGACCGGCAAGGCGATCCGTGGCCATGCCTACAAGTCTCACATCCTGAACAAGAAGACCACCAAGCGTAAGAGAAACCTGCGTAAGACCGTGGCTGCCGACAAGACCAACCTGGCCACCATCAAGCGCCTGATCCCCTACAAATAATCGTTAGAGACGGAGGTATATTACTATGGCTCGTATTAAAGGCGCTATGATGACGCGCAAGAGAAGAAAGAAAGTATTGAAGCTGGCTAAGGGCTACTACGGTGGCAAGTCCAAGCTGTTTAAGACCGCTAAAGAAGCGGTTATGAAGTCCGGTCAGTATGCTTATGTTGGCCGTCGTCAGCGCAAGCGCGATTTCCGCCGCCTGTGGATCGCTCGTATCAATGCCGCTGCTAAGATGAACGGCATGAACTACTCCACCTTCATGAACGGTCTGAAGAAGGCCGGTATCACCATGAACCGCAAGATGCTGGCTGAGCTGGCTGTTTCTGATGC
>JAZREF010000053.1:0-4709 GCA_045660625.1 Acutalibacteraceae bacterium | reverse complement strand
GGCGATGCAGGACGGCTATTCCACCGCCACCGATACGGTGCGGTCCCTGGGCTTCGGTGCCGGTATGGGTCTGCCCAATATGAAGCGTTATACCGACTATATGGACATTCAGTCCACCGTTGGGGTGGGCACCACCATCACTATGCGGGTAAATTTACCCGCTGATGAGGATTGAGGCGCTCCCCCACCCCAAACAAATAACAGAAGAGGAAGGTTCGCTATGCATACATACGAGCATTCTGTGCTTCTCTCATCGGACAAGTGCATCGGCTGCACCACCTGCGTGCGCCACTGCCCCACCGAGGCCATCCGCATCCGCGAGGGTCGGGCGGTGATCAACGAGAGCCGCTGCATCGACTGCGGCGAGTGCATCCGCACCTGTCCCCAAAAAGCGAAAAAGGCTGTGTGCAACAAGCTGGAGGCGATGGACGGCTTCAAATGGAAGATCGCCCTGCCCGCCCCCGCTCTGTACGGCCAGTTTGAGAATCTGGACGACGTGGACTACGTGCTGTCCGGTCTGCTGGCCATCGGCTTTGACGATGTGTACGAGGTCTCCCAGGCGGCGGAGCTGGTGTCGGCCTATACCCGCACCTATCTGGCCACCGAAGGGGTGAAAAAGCCGGTGATTTCCACCGCCTGCCCCGTGGTGACCCGCCTGATCTCCCTGCGATTCCCTTCGCTGGAGGATCACGTGATGCGCTTGCTGCCCCCTATGGAGATTGCGGCCAAGCTGGCGCGGGAACGCGCGCTGGCGCAGCACCCCGAACTGTCCGCTGAGGACATCGGCGTGTGCTTCATCTCCCCCTGCCCGGGCAAGGCCAGCTACGTCAAGAACGGCTTTGGCGATTACCGGAGCCGTGTGGACGTGGTGGTGCCCATCAGCGACGTGTACTTCCAGCTGATCAACGCCATGAGCCGTAACGAGCAGCCGGCGGATCTCTCCGCCAGCGGACGTATCGGCGTGGGCTGGGCCACCAGCGGCGGTGAGGCGTCGGCGCTGTTCAACGACAGTTATCTGGCGGCGGACGGCATCGAGAACGTCATCCACGTGCTGGATCAGATTGAGAACGGCAACATCGCCCAGTTGGAGTTCGTGGAGCTCAACGCTTGCTCCGGCGGCTGTGTCGGCGGCGTGCTGGCGGTGCAGAATCCCTTCATCGCCCGTGCGCGGTTACATATTCTGCGCCGCCTGATGCCGGTGAGCTGCAACCACGTCCCCCACGACGAGAATTACATCCCCGCGGATTACTTCTTCGAGGAGATGCCGGAGTATCGTCCCATTGCACGGCTTTCCAACAACATTGCCAAGTCCATGCGGATGATGGCGGACATCCAGATCCTGAAGGCGTCCTTGCCCGGTCTGGACTGCGGCGCCTGCGGCGCACCCACCTGCCGTGCACTGGCAGAGGACGTGGTGCGTGGCCGCGCCAACATCGAAGACTGCATCGTATCTCGTGTTCTCCCAAAGGAGGATTCCAATGACAGTCAAGAAACTGATTGATTCCTGCGGCTTTACCGCCGCCGCCCTGCCCGATCCCGACCGCGAGGTGTCCGGTGTGTACATCGGCGACCTGCTCAGCTGGGTGATGGGTCGTGCCGGCGCGGACGAGGCGTGGATCACCATTATGTCCAACCGCAATATCGTGGCGGTGGCGACGCTGGCGGACACCGCCTGCATCGTCCTGGCCGAGGGTGTTGTCCCCGACGAGGGGGTGGCACAGTTGGCGGCCGAGAAGGGCGTCAACATCCTGCAGAGCCCTCTGTCCGCCTACGACATCGCGCTGGCGCTGCGTGACGCGCTATGAGCCGCTATTACTACGATCTGCACGTCCACTCCTGCCTGTCCCCCTGCGGTGACAACGACAATACCCCCAATAATCTGGTGGGTATGGCGGTGCTGAACGGTCTGCAGATACTGGCGCTCACCGACCACAACACCTGCCGCAACTGCCCCGCTTTTTTCGAGGCGGCCAAGCGTCAGGGGATCATCCCTATCCCCGGGATGGAGCTCACCACCGCGGAGGATATCCATATGGTGTGCCTCTTCCCCGATTTGGAGAGTGCGCTGGCCTTTGACGAGGAGATTGCCACCCGCCGCATCCGCATCCCCAACCGCCCCGATATTTTCGGCGAGCAGTTGGTGATGAACGGCGAGGATGAAATCATCGGCACCGACCCCGACCTGCTTTCCAACGCCACCACCGTCACGGTGGATGAGGCTCCTGCCTTAGCGGAAAAATTCGGCGGCATCTGCTACCCCGCCCACATCGACCGCGAGAGTAACGGCATCATCGCCACTTTGGGTATGATGCCTGTCGGCGTCCATTATCCCACGGTGGAACTCCACGACGGCGGTAAAGAAGCGGAATATCGTGAAAAGCACGATTTGGCCGGCTCCCGTGTGGTGGTTGGCTCCGATGCCCACTGTCTGTGGGACGTGGCGGAGGCTCAGCATTGGCTGGACATCCCCGACGAGCCGTATTCGTCAGCGCTGGTGCGCAAGAACCTCATTGAGATACTCAGGAGGGGACTATGAAAGATTTATCGCTAAACCTCTTGGACATCGCCGAAAACTCCGTCAAGGCGGAGGCCACCCTAACCCAACTGCTATTGACGCAGGAGGGGGATATCCTCACCTTTCAGGTGGTGGACGACGGCCGCGGTATGACCGAAGAGGTGCTCAAAGGTGTCGTGGACCCCTTCTACACCACCCGCACCACCCGTAAGGTGGGGCTGGGACTGCCGCTACTCCGTATGGCGGCGGAGCAGACGGGTGGCAGGATGACGGTGGAGTCGAAACACCGCGACACCTACCCCGACGACCACGGCACGGTGGTGACGGCGGTGTTCCACACCGACCACATCGACTGTCCGCCTGTGGGCGACCTGGTGGCGACGGTGACCACCCTCATTCAGGGTCACCCCGACACCGACTTTTACTTCCGCCACGCCATCAACGGCGAGGCGGTGGAACTGGACACCCGCGCACTGCGCGAGGTGCTCGGCGAGGTTTCCCTCGCAGAGTACGAGGTGTTACAATGGATTACCGGTTTCCTGCAGGACCAGTACAACCCGCAGGAAATCTGAATATCATAAAAGGGAAATTATCACAAGGAAAGGAAGATTCTTATGAAATCCTTAGCAGAACTCCAGGCTATCAAAGAGAAGATGCAGGGCAAGGTAGCCCTGCGCGAGGGCAGCAGCGACAAGCGCGTCGTGGTCGGTATGGCCACCTGCGGTACCGCCGCCGGCGCCCGTCCCGTGCTGAACGCCTTTGTGGAGCAGGTCAACGCCGCCGGCTTGACCGCCACCGTCACCGTCACCCAGACCGGCTGCATCGGCATTTGCCAGTACGAGCCCGTGGTCGAGGTGTTCCAGCCCGGTAAGGAGAAGGTCACCTACGTCAAGATGACCGCCGACAAGGTTGCTCGCGTGGTTGAGGAGCACCTGAAGGGCGGCAACCCTGTTGCTGAGTACACCATCGGCAACGCCAATCTGTAAAATTCGAGGAGGTTATCAATTATGGTTCGAGCTCATGTTCTGATCTGCGGCGGTACCGGCTGTACCTCCTCGGGCAGTAACAAGATCATTGACGCCTTTAATGAGAACATTAAGGCCAATGGTCTGGAAGAAGAAATTAAAGTGGTGCAGACCGGTTGCTTCGGTCTGTGCGCTCTGGGTCCCGTGGTTATCGTCCATCCCGACGGCACCTTCTACAGCCGCGTAGAGGCTCACGACGTGGCGGAGATCGTCTCCGAGCACCTGCTGAAGGGTCGTATCGTGGATCGTCTGGTCTACAAGGATGGCGCCGAGGAGGTTCACGGCAACGTGGCCCTGTCCGACACCGCCTTCTACAAGACCCAGAACCGCGTGGTGCTGCGTAACTGCGGCGTTATCAACCCCGAGTCCATCGACGAGTACATTGCTATGGACGGTTACGCCGCTCTGGGTAAGGTGCTGACCGAGATGAAGCCTGAGGACGTCATCCAGTGCATCACCGACTCCGGTCTGCGCGGCCGCGGCGGCGGTGGCTTCCCCACCGGCCGTAAGTGGGCGCTGACCGCCCCCAACAAGGCTCCCCAGAAGTACGTGGTCTGTAACGCCGACGAGGGTGACCCCGGTGCGTTTATGGACCGTTCCGTGCTGGAGGGCGACCCCCACTGTCTGGTGGAGGCTATGACCATCGCCGGCTACGCCATCGGCGCTACCCAGGGTTACGTGTACGTCCGTGCCGAGTACCCCATCGCCGTGGCTCGTCTGCAGATTGCCATCGATCAGGCTCGTGAGTACGGCCTGCTGGGCAAGAACATCTTCGGTTCCGGTTTTGACTTTGACCTGCACATCCGTCTGGGCGCCGGCGCCTTCGTGTGCGGCGAGGAGACCGCTCTGATGACCTCCATCGAGGGTAATCGCGGTGAGCCTCGTCCCCGTCCTCCTTATCCCGCGGTTAAGGGTCTGTTCGGTATGCCCACCGTGGAGAACAACGTAGAGACCTTCGCCAACGTGCCCCAGATCATCCTGCGCGGCGCCGAGTGGTTCGCCTCTATGGGTACCGAGCGCTCCAAGGGTACCAAGGTCTTCGCCCTGGGCGGTAAGATCAAGAACACCGGTCTGGTTGAGATCCCCATGGGTACCACCCTGCGCGAGATCATCCACGAGATCGGCGGCGGCATCCCCAACGGCAAGCAGTTTAAGGCTGCCCAGACCGG
>JAZREF010000052.1:0-19354 GCA_045660625.1 Acutalibacteraceae bacterium | reverse complement strand
TCCGAGCAGGAGCCTCTGAAGATTTGGGGCAATATGGAGAATGGCGAAATCGTCAACGCAACCTCTCCCGCCTTCACCGCCCAGTGCCTGCGCGTGCCGGTGACCAACGGTCACTTCGCCGCGGTGTTCGTCCGCTTTGAGAATAAGCCCTCCAAGGAGGAGATCATCGAGATCTGGAACAATTTCCGCGGCCGTCCTCAGGAGCTGGAGCTGCCCTCCGCTCCCAAGCAGTTCCTCAAGTACTACGAGGAGGACAATATGCCCCAGACCAAGTTGTGCCGCGACCTGGAGGGCGGTATGACCGTCTCCCTGGGTCGTCTGCGCGAGGACAGCCAGTACGATTACAAGTTTGTGGGTCTGTCCCACAATACCCTGCGCGGTGCCGCAGGCGGCGCCGTCCTGCTGGCGGAGTTGCTCTGCGCCGACGGCTATATGGATTGATTCTGTTTTCTGTATACTCCCATTTTTTGATAGAAAGGTGGTTTTATTATGAGCAAACCGATTCTTTTTACCGGCTCCGGCGTGGCACTGGTCACCCCTATGCACCCCGATGGAAGCATCAATTATGGTAAGATCGAAGAGCTGGTGGACTGGCACGCCGACAATGGCACCGACGCCCTGATCATCTGCGGCACCACCGGCGAGGCTCCCACCCTCAAGATGGAGGAACACCTGGAGGCCATCCGCGTGGCGGTGGCTCGCTCGGCGGGTCGCCTGCCCATCATCGCGGGCACCGGCTCCAACGACACCCACCACTGCATCCAGTCCTGCCGCTCCGCTAAGGAGATCGGCGCCGACGGTCTCTTGTTGGTGACTCCCTATTACAACAAGACCTCCCAGCGGGGTCTGATCGCCCACTATGAGGCGGTGGCTGCCGCCACCGACCTGCCGCTGATTCTGTACAACGTGCCCTCCCGCACCGGCCTCGACATCAAGCCCGACACGGCGGCTAAGTTGTACCGCGAGGTGGACACCGTGGTGGGTCTCAAGCAGGCCTCTCCCGATATGGCGGCCACCTCCTATCTGGCCTCCATCAGCGACATCCCGATTTATTCCGGCAATGACGACCTGCTGGTGCCCCTGCTGTCTGTGGGCGGCATCGGGGTCATCACCGTGCTGGGCAACATCGCCCCTCAGGTGAGCCACGACATCTGTCAGCTGTGGCTGGACGGCCACACCACCCAGAGCCGCGACCTGTTCCTGCAGTGGATGGATTTGGCCCAGGGTCTGTTCACCGACGTCAACCCCATCCCCGTCAAAGAGGCGATGAATCTGATGGGTATGGACGTGGGCGAGTGCCGTCTGCCCCTCTATCCCATGGAGGAGGGCGCCAAGGAGAAGCTGGCGAAACTGTTGCTCCGTCACGGTCTGATTACTAACTAAAAGGAGAAAATCCTTATGAAACTGATTCTCAATGGTTGCCTCGGCCGTATGGGTCGTGCGGTGGCGGATCTGGCCGCCGCCCGCGGTCACGAGATCGTGGCCGGCGTGGACATCGCTGTCGGCGAGGCAAAATTCCCCGTCTACACCGACTGGGCGGATCTGCCCGCCGCCGACGCGGTGATCGACTTCTCCAACCCCTCCGCTCTGGCGGCGGAACTGGACTATGTCACCGCCCATAATCTGCCGCTGGTGTTGTGCACCACCGGACTCTCCGCCGAGCAGATTGTCGCGGTGAATAAGGCCGCCGAGATCGTACCGATTTTCTTCAGCAGCAATATGAGTCTGGGCGTGGCGGTGCTCTCCGCCCTGACCAAGAAGGCCGCCGCCGTCCTGGGCGACACCTTTGATATCGAGATCGTGGAGATGCACCACAATCAGAAGTTGGATGCGCCCTCCGGCACCGCCCTGATGCTGGCGGATGCCGCCAAGGCGGGTCTTAACTACGAGCCCGAGTACACCTACGACCGCCACACCCGCCGTCAGAAGCGGGCGAAGCAGGAGATCGGCATCGCCTCTCTCCGCGGCGGCACGGTGGTAGGCGAGCACAGCGTGTATTTCGCCGGCGAGCAGGAGGTCATCACCCTGTCCCACTCCGCCGGCAGCCGCAGCGTCTTTGCCAGCGGCGCCCTCACCGCCGCCGATTTTATCATCGGCAAGGCGGCCGGTATGTACTCCATGGAGGACATCCTCAATCAGTAAAAAAAGAGCCTGACCGATTGGTCAGGCTCTTTTTTGTTCGATTTAGTGACTTAAGACGTCCTTTTTGCCGCGGGCACTGGTCTTGCCCTCGGGCTTGATCTCGCCGGCCTTCTGCAAGGCGATCTTGGTCAGGAAGGGACCCACCAGCTCGTACACCAGCACCGCGAACAGGGTGATGTTGACCACCATGGCACCGGCCTCGAAGCCCTCGGTGTTCTTCACCTGGTTGGCCATGCCCAGCGCCACACCGGCCTGGGGCAGCAGGGTGATACCCAGATACTTCACGATGTTGGGGTCGCACTTGGTGGCGCGGGAGGAAATGCCTGCACCGAAATACTTACCGCAGGAGCGGAACAGGATGTACACCACACCCACCAGCACGATGGCGCCGCTGGTGAACACGCTCAGCTCCAGCTCGGCACCGCTGATGACGAAGAACAGCACCAGCAGGGGGGTGCTCCAGCGCTCCACACGGTCCATCAGCTCCTCGGAGAAGTCGCAGACGTTGCAGAAGATGGTACCCATCATCATGCACACCAGCAGGGAGGAGAAGCCCACGTGGACACCGGCCACAGAGAACTTAATCATAGACAGGGCCACGGTCAGCATCACGAAGGAGACGGACATAGCCATACGCTTGCTGCGGGAGTGGAAGAAGCGCTCGCACAGATGGAACAGGAAACCCATGGTGGCGCCCAGAATCAGGCTGCCCACCACCTCAATGACAGGCTCCAGCACCACGCTGATCAGGCTGATGCCACCATCGCTGTGCAGGGCGCGGGCCACGCCGAAGGACACGGCGAACAGCACCAGACCCACCGCGTCGTCCAGGGCGACGATGGGCAGCAGGATGTCGGTGACGGGGCCCTTGGCCTTATACTGGCGCACCACCATCAGGGTGGCGGCAGGCGCGGTGGCAGAGGCCACGGCACCCAGCACGATGGCGGCGGGCAGAGGCAGCACGTCGGGGCGCAGGAAGTGGAAGCCGATGAGGGCGGCGTCCACCAGCAGGGTGGTGAACACGGCCTGGAAGATGCCGATGACGGTGGCCTGCTTGCCATTCTTCTTCAGCGACTCCAGACGGAACTCGTTACCGATGGCAAAGGCGATAAAGCCCAGCGCCACGTCGGAGAACAGTTTGTATTTCTCAAAATCAGCGGGGCTGAAACCAAGATGGATGCCGGCACCGGGGATTTGCACCTGACCCAGCAGATAGGGACCCACCAGGATGCCGGCCACCAGATAGGCGGTGACGGCGGGCAACTTAACCAGTTTGGCCAGACGGGAGAGCATCAGTCCCGCAAACAGGGCCACGGACAAACTCAGCAGAACTTCCACGAAAAGGACCTCTTTTCACTAATTTTTTTATTTTTCTTAAAGCGTCTTGCATTATACTCCTATATACAGAGAAAAACAACTGCAAATTTTCACCAACTGGGGGACAAAAAACACGATTTTTCCGTGATTTTCACCAATCCCGCCCGCTCCGCTTGTGCATTCGTACAAATCGTAAAAATCGTCAAAAAACCTCTTGAAAAAATTCGGGGGGGGGGTACTATGATATTAATACAACATACTTTTTAAGGAGGCGGTCTGCTGTGAAAAAGACCCTATCGATCATCCTATCCGTGTTGCTGCTCCTATCTCTGACCGCCTGCGGTAAAACGCCGGTTGTCGAGGACGCCGACTATCGTTATGGTATGGAGCAATTGGAACTGGGCAATCTGGCCAAGGCCTATGGCTATTTCAAGGCCTCCACTGACCCCAAGGCGGCGGCAGAGTTGGAAAAATTCGTCTTTGTCCCCACCTCCATCATCCGTAAAAATTCCACCGGTCGTGATCTTGTTCACACCTTCACCTACAATGAGCAGGGCAACCTGCTGTCCGCTGTGGACAATGGCGACTATTCCTGGACGATGGAGACAGACAACGCCGTCACCTATACCTACGACGCGATGGGCAATCTGCTGTCCCAAGAATCTCGTTATAGGGATGCGGTGTATCGCACCGTCTATACCTATGACGAAAAGGGCAACGAGCTGACCTACGCTTATTACAATATGTATGGTGATTTCCAAAACAGTTACACTAAAACCTATGACGAGCAAGGCCGTCTGGCCAAGACGGAGCACTACGACCGCCTTGACGCGGCGGAGAATTACACCGAGGTCTTTACCTACGACGAGCAGGATCGCGTCCTCACATGCACCATCACCTACGCGGATCGTGAGCCAACCGTCTACACCTACGTCTATGCGGAGGACGGCTCCTATCAAAAGTCTTTCAAAGGCTCCGTTTATACTCAAACCTACTGGTATGACAAAGAGGGTCGCATGGTCAAGCACGAAGTGGTGAATAGGGACACCAACGAGGTGGAGGAGTATTCGGAAACTCGCTACGACGAGATGGGTCATCAGGTCTATTATTGTGAAGAATACTATGGTAGCGGATACGTCAAAACCACCACCTATAATGAGCAGGGGTTGGAACTCACCTCCCAGACCTTACACGACGGCGAGTTGTACAGCATGACCGCCTCCACTTACGATGAAAACGGTAACGAACTGACCTACGAGTATTTCTACGGCAACACCACCTGGGGACGCAACACTTGTACCTACGACGAGCAAAACCGCCTGCTGACCAAAAAGCACATGAGCAACACCGGTTGGTCTCAGAATGCTTACTCCTACGACGAGGCCGGCTACTGCATCAAGGTGGAGCATGACGGCATGGACGAAGATTACGTCTGCGAATCTACTCGTGATGCCTACGGAAATATCCTCACCTATGAGTACACAAAAGAGGATTCCGACGGCGGATTGTACGTAGAGCAGGCGGAAGCACAGTGGATACTGCAGTACTACCCCGACGGCACACCCGATGAGTTGGAGCAGGCTCTTATTTCCGCGGAAACCTGGTTTCAGTACGCACAAGACTAACAAGAAAACCGACCCGATATTTCGGGTCGGTTTTTTGTTGGGAAATCCTTTACTTTTGCGGGGAAGAGTGCTACAATGACAAAAAGCGCGAAAGGCGGTGATGGTATGAAAATCGGTCTGTTTTCCGACCCCCATTATTCCTCTCAGGAGTTGACCTGTGGCAACCGCCGCAACAACCTCTCTTTGGGCAAGATGCGGGCGGCGTTGGAGCGGTTTGAAGCCGCGGGGTGCGATCGGGTCATCTGTTTGGGCGACCTCACCGACACCGAGGATACCAAAGAGAAGGAAATCGCCAATATGCGACAGATTGCCGCGCTGTTTTCCGATTTTTCGATGCCGATTACCGTCGTGATGGGCAATCACGACGCCTACGTCTTCACCGCCGAGGAGTTTTACGCCCTCTTGGGCGGCTGCCGACCCACCCCCATCCACGAGGGGGGTGTGCACCTGCTCTTTATCGACGCCAATTATACCGCCGCTGGTGTGCGGTACGCCCCCCACGGCTTCCATTGGGACGATGTGGGTCTGCCCGACCTCGCCGCGCTGAAAGACGAACTGGCGGCGCTGGAGGGGGACGTGTACATTTTTATGCATCAGAACATCGACCCCGCCATCCCCGCACAGGATCACCGGCTGGCCAACGCCGACGCGGTGTGCGACCTCATTGAGGCCAGCGGCAAGGTGCGGGCGGTGTATCAGGGGCATTTCCACTGGGGTAACCGCTCTGCGCGCAACGGCGTGGAGTATATCACCCTCCCCGCCATGGCGGTATACGACGAAACCTGTGTGATTATCGAGGTGTAAACTATGTTAAAACTGATTGGCAGCGACTACGACGGTACCCTCAACCACGGGGGTATCGACGAGGCAAAATTGGAGGCCATACGCCGCTGGCGTGCCGCCGGCAACGTCTTCGGCGTGATCAGCGGACGCGGCCCCGACTTTCTGGCCGAGTTGCAGGAGAAATTGGGCGGCGATTTTGACTTCTACGCCTCCTGCAACGGCGGCGTGGCGGTGGACGCCGAGGGCAATTCCCTCTTCAACTACCGCTGTGAGGGCGTGGACGCCCGTGAGTTTGTGGCCGACCTGCTGGAATGGGGTGCGCCTCTGGCCTACGTCAACGTGGACGACATCTGCGTGATGGTGGGCAACGCCGCCACCACCGAGCGGGTGGACTATATGGTGGAGGATATGCCCGCCTATCCCTATTTTCAGAAGATGGCGGTGTTCCTCCCCGGCCCCGACGAGGCGGGTGCGCTGGTGGAGAAGGTCCGCGCCAAATACGGCGATAAGGTGAACGCCCTGCAGAATTGGTGGTGCGTGGACATCGCCCCCTACGGGGTGGACAAGGCCGCCGGCCTGCGCCGTCTGGCCGCCCACTTTGGTGTGGACGAAGCGGGTATCATCGCGGTGGGCGATAACCTCAACGACGCCGCTATGGTGGGGGCCTTCCGCGGCTATGCCATGGCCCAGGGCAACGAAGACCTGAAGAAACTGGCCACTTTCGTCACCGAGAGTGTCACCGACCTGATTATCAAAGAGTTGGAGGAATAAATCATGAGCGAATGGACCTATCCCCTGTGGAACGACGGACAGACCGACTACGTGTACAAGGCGACCCCTCAGCGGGACCTGCAGCTGACCCTTGTGCCCCCCAATAAGAAGAAGTACGACAAGGCTCCCTTGTACTTCGTCCTGCCCGGTGGCGGCTGGTACGTGGAGGAGCGCCTGGGTATGCTCAACTACGCCAAGGTGTCCGTGGGTGCCCTGCTGGACGAGGGCTTCGCCGTGGTGGCCGCCGACTACCGCGTCACCCCCGAGGGCGTGTTTGTGGCGGACATCATCGAGGACTGTCTGGATGCCCTGCGCTATTGCGCCCACCACGCCGACGAGTGGGGTGTGGACGCGGATAAATTCTTCATCTCCGGCCACTCCGCAGGCGCCCATCTGGCGCTGATGACCGGTATGGTGAAGGATGGCTTCAAGAGCGAAAAGTCCTACACCGACCCCTACACCGTGGTGGCCATCGCCCCCATGAGCCCCATCACCGACCTCAGCGATGAAAAGGCGATGCAGTTTGATCACGGCTATCTGTTTGCCGACCCCACCGACGAGAGCGAAAAGGCGCGTGTCAGCCCCATCACCTACGCCTGTGCCACCACCCCCGACACCCTGCTGATCGCGGGCACCAGCGACTATCACGTACTGCCCCGTCACTCGGAGAAGTTGTTTGACAAGTTGACCGAATGCGGCGCCAATACCCGCCTGATGTATTCCATCGCCGGTGGCCACGGATTTGAGGCCATGCACTACGGCGTGGAGCCCCAGCCCGGCATGGACGGCGTCCAGCAGGAGATTGTGAAGTTCATCCTGGAGCGCGTATAAAGACAAATAAAAAGAGCCTGACCACGACGGTCAGGCTCTTTTCTTATGCAGATTACGGGGTGATGCCCAGGGCAATCAGCACCTGCAGTGCCACAAAGGCGGCGTAGACGCACAGCAGGCTCACGCCCTGCCAGCGCTTGAGCTGCCCCTTCTTCAGGGTGGGCAGGGTCATCAGCGCCATCACGGCCACCATCAGGGGGATCTCGATGAGCTGAGAGGTGTTAAAGCCGAACAGTTTGCTGCCCTCGGGGATGGCGAAGGGGGAGAGGGTGACGGCGGCACCGGACACCAGCACCAGATTGAAGATGTTGGCACCGATGATGTTACCCAGCGACAGGGCGCCGTGGCCCTTGAGCAGGGCGGTGACGGCGGTGACCAGCTCGGGCAGAGAGGTGCACAGCGCCACGATGGTGACGCCCACCACCTCGGTGGGGATGCCCGCCATAGTGGCCAGCGACACGGAGGAACCCTCCAGCATATCGGCGCCCACGGCGATGAGGCCGGCGCTGATGGCCAGCACGATGACGTTCTTCAGCAGGGAGCCGCCGGATTCGCCCTCGTCGGCGGTATGGGCCTCTTCGGGATTCTTAAAGCCCTTGCGGATGGTCATAGTCATATAGATGCCGAATACCACCAGCATCACGATACCCAGCCAACGGTCAAAGGTGCCGAAGAAGTAGGCGGCGGTGACGTAGATGGCGGCAGAGGCGAAGAAAAAGATGACGGGGGTCACCATCGCCTTGCGATTGACGGGGGCGGGGCGGATGGCGATGGTCAGCGCCGCAATCAGCGCGGTGTTGCAGATGATGGAGCCGATGGCGTTGCCATAGGCGACGGCGCCGTTGTCATTCAGCGCGGCGGTGACCGATACCATCACCTCAGGCAGGGTGGTGCCGATGGACACCACGGTGGCACCGATGATGATCTCGGGCACGCGGAATTTCTTGGCGATGCCCACGGCGGCATCCACAAACCAGTCGCCACCCTTAATCAGCAGCAACACACCTGCCACGAACAGCACCAGCGCACCCCACAGGTGGTCGGTCAGACCGTTGTACCAGGCGAAGAACTCTTGGAACATAACGATTACTCCTTCACGAAAAAATTAAGCCAAATTTCCACAAATTCATTATTGCGCAAATTTTTTCCAATGTCAAGTGTTGAAATGTGAAGAAAAATGAAATATAATAGACCCAAACAACGATGAGCGGAGGTAAACCGATGAATTTTCTCGAAATTGCCCGTGCGCGTCAGTCCTGCCGCGCCTATGACTCCACCCGCCCCGTGGAGCAGGAGAAGCTGGACGCCATCTTAGAGGCGGCGCGGCTGGCGCCCTCCGCCTGCAACGGTCAGCCCTATCATTTCACCGTCTGCCGCGGCGAGATCGCTCGTGCCGTGGCCAAGGCAACGATGGGTATGGGCATCAACAAGTTCGCCGATCAGGCGCCGGTGCTGGTGGTCATCTCGGAGGAGGCGTACAGTAAATCCGCCGCCATGGGCGCCAAGATTAAGAAAAACGACTACCGCTCCATCGACATCGGCATCGCCGCGGCCTATCTCACCGCCGAGGCCACCGCCCAGGGGCTGGGCACCTGCATCCTCGGCTGGCTGGACGACGAGAAGATTCGCGGCATTTGCGGCCTCAGCCGTACCGTGCGGCTGGTGGTGACGGTGGGCTATCCCGTCGATGCCCCGCGGGAGAAAAAGCGTAAGAAACCCGACGACCTGATCACCACAATGGAATAAACGGTAAAAAGAAAGAGGACTCCGCACAGGCGGAGTCCTCTTTTATTGTGTGGATTAGGCAGCCACTCTCCAGCGGCCCTTGTACTTGATCATCGAGACGGTGATCGTTTCGGTCTCGGTTTCCTCGATGCCCTTGACGGTGATTCTCAGCTCCACCGTCTTACCCTTGCGGATGCGGTTGGGGTTGATATAGCCGGCGTAGCTCTCGCGGGAGTAGCGGATGCGCAGGTTCTCCAGACGGGTCTCGGTCATCTTCTCCACGTCGACGACCTCCACCTTCACGGTGTACAGGAAGCCGTACTCCTCACGCATATTGTGCTTGTTCAGCTTCTGATAGGCGCGATAGTACTGGCCGAAGGTGTTGACATTGGCGCGGATGCCCTCGCTCTCGCAGCGCTCCTCCATATACTCGAACAAGTCTTCTTTCTGCTCGCCGATGTTCTCTTTCTCAAAGTACTGCTTCATCTTGCCGGCCTCCATGGTGAAGGCCTCCTTGCGGTCGCCGCGGATGCTGGTCTTGATGTAATCCTTGGCGATGGCGCGGGGGGTGCTGTTGATCAGCAGGATGCCCACCACGGAGGAGAACAGGATGGCGATGACGCAGACGATGGCGATGACGCTGACCAGCAGGCCGGTCTTGGTCTGGAACCACTTCACCTTGCCCAGCAGGGGAATCTTGGCCACAAAGTTGCCGCACTTGGTCCAAAAGTCGGCCTTGGGAGCCTCCTCGGCCACCTCAGCGGTCTCGACAACCTCGGCAGCCTCGACGGCCTCGGCGGTCTCGGCGACCTCTTCGAAGGTGGCGCCGCAGGTGGTGCAGGTCAGGGCCTCATCGGGCAGCTCGACGCCGCAAACGTTACAGATTTTCAAAACAATCCCTCTTTCTTATGTTGAATATATAGTCAAGGGTGGGACCCGCCCACCGCAAAACGGACGGAAAATTAGACGGAGTGGCTGGCCACCAGCCATTTGCCCTCGTGCAGCACCATATGGACCAGATAGCTCTCGCTGTAATCCTTAAGGGTGCCGTCGATCTGGATGTGGACGTTGAGGGTGTAGGCCTCGGTCACCGCCCGCAGGGCGTCGCCGTCGATGTATTTCTCGTCAATGGCGCCCAGCAGACTGTCGCAGAAGGTGGCGAAGGTGTCGGCGTCCATCTTGGTGCTCTCGGTCACCTCAGTGGTGACGGTGTAGTCGCCGTAGGTCGCCTGACAATCCTGCTGAATGAACTTGTAGTAGGCGGCGAAGTAGTCGTCAAAGCTGTGGATGTCCGCCTCGATGCCCTTCTCGTCCGCCTGCTTCTGAGCCTCGGCGAAGAATTCCTCCTCGCTGCCCTGATAGGCGATGGTCTCGTCCACCCACTTCTGGCGGGAGTCGTAGAAGGTCATGGAGAAGCGGGTGGCGTAATCCCGCAGGTAGTAGGCCTCCAGAAAGTCCATCGCCACCTGCTCGCGGGAAGCGGTGACCGGATCCTCCACCTTGTCGCCACAGGCGCACAGGCCGCCCAGCATCAGGATGGCCACCGCCATCGCCAGCAGCCGCATATATGTAGAACGCTTGGTCATATCGGGTCTCCTTTTCCTCAATCGAATGGAAAAACGGCGTGATTTGCCGCTGTTGCTATTATATTATCATACTGTTTTTATAATTGCAACCCGCATTTTCCGCTTTGCGCCACTTGTCAAGGGTGGGGCGCCGTGTTACAATGGGGGAGAGAGGAGGGGATGCCCGTGACCACCCCCAAAGCATTGATTGACCGCATCGACGCCTATTGCGCCCGCCTGCCGGGCGATAAACTGCGCCGCCTGTACCGCCGTTGTGCCCTCAGCACCTGGGAGACCGCCCTGCGTCCGCAGGAGGACGGCACCGTATTCGTGCTGACGGGGGATATCCCCGCCATGTGGCTGCGGGATTCCGCCGCCCAGGTGACCCATTATTTGCCGCTGGCCGCCGACCCCGAGGTGGGGGCGGTGCTGGAGGGGGTCATCCGCCGCCAGCTGGCGTATATCGCCATCGATCCCTACACCAACGCCTTCAACCCCGCCCCCAACGACGAGGGATGGGCGGAGGATCTGCCGCCCAAGGGTCCCTGGGCCCACGAGCGCAAGTACGAGGTGGATTCCCTCTGCTATCCCATCCGCTTGCTGTATCTCTACTGGCAGCACAGCGGCTCCACCGCCCTCATCCGTGAGCGGTTGGAGGAGGTGGCCGCCATTGTCCTGGATGTCTGGCGCACCGAACAGCACCACGCAGAGCGGTCGCCCTATTGGTTCGTCCGCCCCTCGGATAATCCGCCCTGCCTGCCCTGCGAGGGCAAAGGCAACCCCGTGGTCTACACCGGTATGACCTGGTCGGGATTCCGTCCCAGCGACGACCCCTGCACCTACGGCTATCTCACCGCCTCCAATATGTTCGCGGTGGTGGCGCTGGGGTATATGGCGGAGATGTTGCGCCGGGTGTGCCACAACGAGGCACTGGCCGCCGCGTGCGATGAGTTGCGGGATGAGCTGGACGCCGCCATCCGCCGCTATGCGGTGGTGGAGCACCCCACCTACGGCGCGGTGTACGCCTGCGAGACCGACGGTATGGGGCATTACAGTATGCTGGACGACGCCAACGTCCCCAGCCTGTTGTCCATCCCCTACATCGGCTACGCCACCGCCGACGACCCCGTCTACCAAAACACCCGCCGCTTTCTGCTGGGCAGGGACAACCCCTACTACTTCGAGGGCGCCTGCGCCCGCGGCATCGGCTCCCCCCACACCCCCAAGGATTACGTGTGGCATCTGGGGTTGGTGATGCAGGGGCTCACCGCCACCACCGCGGAGGAGAAGCGGGAGATGCTGGCGATGATCGCCGCCACCGACGGCGGCACCGACCTGCTCCACGAGGGGTTCCACGTGGACGACCCCACCATCTACACCCGCGAGTGGTTCACCTGGCCTTGTTCGCTGTTTGCGGAGTTTGTGGAGCGTTGCGTGGACGAAAACATCCTGTGATACCCACCGCCGACACCTCTTTTTGGGGTGTCGGCTTGTTTCTACCCATTTTTACCATTATTTTCCGTCTGAAAGCGGGGCAGATTTATACAATATTGCTCTTTACATTTTTCGACAATACTCCTATAATAATCTCGCTTTGAAAAGGAGATGTTTTCGTTGAAAAATTTTTATCTCAAACCTAAATTCTTTTCCGCGATGAAGGGGTACACCGCCCAGCAGTTCGCCAAGGACGCCGTGGCGGGTATCATCGTGGCGATCATCGCCCTGCCTCTGTCTATCGCGCTGGCGCTGGCCTCCGGCGTGGAGCCTGCCTGCGGTATCTACACCGCCATCGCCGCCGGCTTCTGCGTGTCCCTCTTCGGCGGCAGCCGCATCCAGATCGCCGGCCCCACCGCGGCCTTCGCCTCCATCGTGGCGGGCGTGGTGGCCGCTCAGGGTATGGACGGTCTGTTCATTGCCACCATTCTGGCGGGCGTGATGCTGATTTTGATGGGCGTGTTCCGCTTCGGCTCGCTGATTAAGTTCATCCCCCACACCATCACGGTGGGTTTCACCTCCGGTATCGCGGTGACCATTCTGGTGGGTCAGATCAAGGATTTCCTCGGCCTGACCTACGCCGATGGCGTCAAGCCCATCGAGACCATCGAGAAGATCGAGGCCAACATCCACGCCATCGGCTCCTTCTCCTGGCAGGCGCTGGTGGTGGGCGCGGTGAGCCTCGCCATTTTGATTATTTACCCCAAGATTGAGAAGCGGATCCCCCCCTCTCTGATTGCGGTGGTGGTGGGCGCCCTGATGGTGGCCTTCCTCCCCGGTTTCGAGGAGGGTGTGTTCACCATCCGCGACCTGTACACCATCCCCTCCGGCCTGCCCCGTGTGGATTTTGCGGGTATGAATTTCAGCCTGGATAAGATTACCGCCGTCATCCCCGACGCCTTCACCATCGCCATTCTGGCGGCGATTGAGTCGCTGCTGTCTTGCGTGGTGGCGGACGGTATGGTCAATTCCCGCCACAATTCCAACGCCGAGCTGGTGGGTCAGGGTATCGGTAATATCGCCTCGGTGCTGTTCGGCGGCATCCCCGCCACCGGCGCCATCGCCCGCACCGCCGCCAACGCCAAGAACGGCGGCCGCACCCCCGTGGCGGGTATGGGGCACGCGGTGGTTCTGCTGCTGGTGCTGTTGTTCCTGATGCCCTATGCGGGTCTGATCCCCATGCCCACCATCGCCGCCATCCTGTTTATGGTAGCCTACAATATGAGCGAGTGGAAGGAGTTCGTCCACATCGTAAAGACCGCCCCCAAGAGCGACATTCTCATCTTGGTGGTCACCTTTGCGCTGACCGTCATCTTTGATCTGGTGGTGGCCATCGCGGTGGGTATGGTGCTGGCCGCCGTCCTGTTCCTCAAGCGGATGAGCGACGAGACCACCGTCAACGGCTGGGAGAACATCGACCCCGCCACCGACGCCGACCGCCTCGACCTGAAGCAGGTGCCCGCGGACGTGCGTGTGTACGAGATCAGCGGCCCCTTGTTCTTCGGCTCTGCCGATAAGATTCCCGCCATCCTCCTGGAGGATGAGGTGAGCACCCTGATTCTGCGTATGCGGGCGGTGCCCGCGCTGGACTCCACCGCGATGAATGCGCTGGAGAAGTTGTGGGATGCCTGCGACAAGCAGGGCGTGCGACTGATTCTGTCCCACGTCAACGCCCAGCCGATGCAGGTGATGCGCAAGGCGGGTTTCTGCGACAAGGTGGGAGCGGAGAATTTCTGCGCCCACATCGACGACGCCCTGGCAAAAGCGAGTGTGTAATGAAAAAGGAAAAGACCGACCCATCACGGGTCGGTCTTTTTTGTGTAGGGCGGGGGCTTGCTCCCGCCGCATCGTAGGGGCGATTCACGAATCGCCCGAGCTAGTGACCCGCCGAGATGCTGCGCATCTCGTTATAGTTTCCTTGACGGCTTGGACAGCCGTCATCTCGCCGGTGCGAGAATCGGAAACTAGATCGGGCAGAGCAGACAAAGTAAAAGGCAGACCCAAAAGGGTCTGCCTTTTACTTGGAGCTACTGACCCGATTCGAACGGGCGACCTGCTCATTACGAGTGAGCTGCTCTACCTGCTGAGCCACAGTAGCATATTTAGAACAGACACAGTATAGCAAGTTTGCCCCCTGCCGTCAAGAGGAAAAATACCAAATTGCCGGAAAGTATCGGAAAAGTTGAAAAAACCCAAAAATTTCTCTTGACAAAGGGATTTCCCTGTGGTATAGTGGTCATCGTCGGATTTGGGAGAGTTCCCGAGTGGCCAAAGGGGACAGACTGTAAATCTGCTGGCTTCGCCTTCGGTGGTTCGAATCCACCCTCTCCCACCAAGAAAAAAGACATCGCATCTGCGGTGTCTTTTTTCTTTTGTGTGAATGGGTAGTAAGCAGAACCGCCGCTAGTTTGTGAGCGAAGCGAAGCAAACTATAACCGGCTTGCCGCAGGCAAGACGAATGGTTCAGAATCCACCCTCTCCCACCAAGTAAAAGACCTCGCACTTTTGTGCGGGGTCTTTTGCTTTATGCGAAGAGGGTAGTAAGCAGAAGCACCGTTAGTTTGCGAGCGAAGCGAGCAAACTATAACCGGCTTGCCGCAGGCAAGACGGATGGTTCAGAATCCACCCTCTCCCACCAAGTAAAACGCCTCGTGCATTTGCACGGGGCGTTTTGCTTTGTCTGAGACGGTAGTAAGCAGAAACACCACTAGTTTGTGAGCGAAGCGAAGCAAACTATAACCGCCTTGCCGCAGGCAAGACGGATGGTTCGCAACGTTGCTCGTTTTCGCCAAAGGCGAGATGACGGCTGTCCAAGCCGTCAAGGAAACTATAACGAGACGCAACGCGTCTCGGCGGGTCAGTAGCTCTGTTTCCGATTTGCCTCTTGCGCTCTCGCGACAATGGCGGTATAATGGAATCAACAAGGAGGCGACCATTATGTGGAAATGTACATGTGGACATTGTAATTCCGATACGGCTCGTTGGTGCGAGAACTGCGACGCCAAGAACCCCAACGAGGCTCGCCGCGCGCAAGCGATTAAGCAAGCAGAGGAGCGAAAACAGGCAGAAGCCAATCGTTTGGCTCGGCAGGAAGAGGAAGCGCGCATTCGCAAAGAGCGGCAGGAAGCCGAGGCTAAAATGCGGGTCCAAAGAATGCAGGAAGAGGCTGAGCGCAAGCGTCAGGAGCAGGAAAATACCGATGCCTTCCTCAAGGCCAACGGTCACGAGGGTTTCTACGAATACCAGGTGTTGTCCATCGGTGACGGCAATTCCGGCTCGGTGGATATTTACGCTTTGGCAGAGAAGTTAAACAACTTGGGCCGTGAGGGCTGGCACCTCAAATGTGCCTATGCCAACGAACTGGGCCACAACACCACCCCCGGTTTTTCCGGCAGTACCAACGCCACCATCGATCAGAACATTCTGATTTTCGAGCGATTCATCAAGTTTAAATAACGGGAGGCGTCACTATGGATGCATTCAGAGAAGAAGTGCGCGGCTATTCCACGGAGGATCTGGAACTGATCGTCGCGGACCAGAAAGATCTCTACACCGAAGAGGAGTTCGCGATTTTGCAGGCGGAGTTGAATACCCGTCCGCGCGACGAGGCGGCCCGTAAGAAGGAAGCGGAGCGCATCGCCCGCGAGAAAGAGGCGGCTCGCAAACAGAAACTGCACAACGACCGCATCGCCAGCCTCAAAGCTCGAGGCTACGACGGCTATTACGAGTATATGACCCTGAGCCTCACCGACAACAATGCCGGAGGCATCTATACCGACACCATCGACAATCGACTAAACGACCTGGCGCTGGACGGTTGGCGTTTGGTTTCTTCCTATGCCAACGAACTGGGTCACAACAGTACGCCCGGTAACATTTTGTCCTCCGGCTCCAACTCTACCATCGATCAGCACATTTTAATTTTAGAGCGCTTTGTCAAAATTTGATTCGCACATCATAAGGAGGTTATCCTATGAATTTTGATTATGGTACCGTGCAGGAGGTCGAATCCTCCCTCGGTCACGCCGAGAACATCATCGGCGATCTGTCCAGCATCATCGGCGACGTCGCCGACATCTTTAACTTCGCCGCGGCGGGTATCGGTGCGGTGGTGGCCATCGTGTCCGCCATCTTCGCCGCCATCGTGTTTGTCGCCCTGTACATCATCCACTCCATCCCCGCCTACGTCCTGGCCAAGAAGGCGGGCGTCAAGCACGCGTGGTTGGCGTGGATTCCCGTGTTCAACGAGTATTTCCGCCTGCTGGTGCTGTGTGATATGGCAGGCGAGAAACCTTTCTGCCCCGGTTTTGGCAAGTTCAGCCTGGAGAATCGCCGTCTGCCCATCATCGTCCACGTGCTGGTCAAGTACACCGCCGGCCTGCTCATCAAGGTGGCCTCTGCCGCCATCAGCATCGCGATTCCCGTGGTGGGTTCGGTGTCCGTCCTGCTGAATCTGCTGCCCTCCGCGGCCTGCGGAATCATCGACTTCGTCTACTTCCGCGATATGCTGGCGATGTATAAAGATAACAAAAAATCCAATATGATTACCGCCATCGTGGTGTCGGCGGCGGACGCCCTGGCGCTGGGCGGCCTGGCCCGCACCGCCTATATGTACACCCTGCTGGGCAAGCAGCCCCTGCCGGCGGTCGAAATCACCGCCGAGGCGGTGGAAACCGTCCCCGCAGAGTAATAAAACACCTTAAACAACCGCTTCGGCGGTTGTTTTTGTTTGTTTTTCATACAAGAATTTACCTTTTTTGCCGAATTACTTGACAATTTGACAAAAAGGTGTATAATTATCCTAACATCATTGAAGAAAGGAGGGGCAACCATGAACAATCGTATTCTGTTCGGTATCCTGTGCATCTGCTTCAACCATCTGGGTGTTCCTTGCTTCCTGCAGGGCAATACTTCCAAGGGTATTAAGCGCATCGTGTTCGGTATCATCACCTGCAACATCATCTCCTTGATCAATGCCATTAAGGGCATCATCCTGGGCATCAATGTTCTGAAGATGACCGACGAGGAGTTCGAGGAGAAGAAGTACACCCTCGACAGCGGTATCCCCGCCTAATTTCATTAAAGGCAAACGATGCGAGAATCTCCTTTTTGGAGATTCTCGCATCTCTTTTATGAGGAAACGATATGAAAATCTCCAATCCGAAGGATAAGATCTTCACCACCCTGCTGATTGTGGCGCTGGTGGGGGTGATGTTCGCCTTTTCGCTGCCCTGTCCCTTCCGCGCGCTGCTGCATATCTACTGCCCCGGCTGCGGGATGACCCGCGCCTATTTCAGCCTGCTCCACGGCAATATCCGCCAGGCTTTTGCCTATCACAGTATGTTCTGGTCGGTGCCGATCATCTACGTGATGTACCTGTTCGACGGCAAGTTGTTTGGTCGCAAGTGGGCGGATGGCATCCTGACGGCGGCGCTCACCGTCGGCTGGCTGGGCAACTGGCTGTATCACCTGTTTTGGGTCAAATGAAACGTCTCGCGTCACGGCGCGGGGCGTTTTTGTTTTTGCTTGCGCCCCGCGGGGTTGTGTGGTACAATGGGGGAAAGGGAGGCGACCCGAAATGAAAACTCGACGGATGATTTACGCCGCCGCGACGCTGACGCTGTTGCTGGCGGAGATTTATATTGGCCTGTTTGTGCGTGATCGCTTTATCCGCCCCTATTTTGGGGACGTGCTGGTGACCATGCTGCTGTGCTGCCTGGTGCGCGCCGTGCGCCCCTATGGATGGCGGCATACGTTGCCGATGGGGGTGTTCGCTTTTGCCACGATGGTGGAGGTGGCCCAGTATTTCGACGTGGTGGCGCTGGTGGGATTAGAGCACAACGCCCTCGTATCCACTCTGGTGGGACGCTCCTTCTCCTGGAAGGACATTCTCTGCTACGCCGTGGGTTGCGCCGTCTTTTGGGCGGTGGATTTGGGTGTGCGCGCCATCGTGCGGCGCTGCCGCAAGCCGCTGCATTTGAAGTTGCAGGACACCGAGTGGCCCTGCGACTACACCGATCACACCCGCACGGTGGTGCGCGCCATCGTGGTGGATCACTACGGCCGCTACTATTTCAACCGCTTAGAGCGGGAGGACGAATTCTGTCACGGGCGGGTCATCGAGACCGCCGGCGGCGGGGTGGAGCCGGGGGAGGCCCTCACCGACGCCCTCGCCCGCGAATTGCGGGAGGAACTGGGCGTGCGGGTGGAGATTTTGGGTAAGATCGGCATCGTCATCGACTATTACAACCTCATCCACCGCCGCAACATCAATCATTATTACCTCTGCCGCATAGTGGCCTTGGGTGACCCCCACCCCACCGAGGAGGAGTTGCATCGATTCCATATGTACCCGCTGCGACTGCGCTACAAGCAGGCGGAGACCGAGTATCGCCGCTGCAAAGGCAGCCCCTTGGGCCGCCTGCTGGCCGCCCGCGAACTGCCTGTTCTGCGCCGCGCCAAAGAGATGCTGGAATGGTAAAAAAGAAGACCCCGTCCTATCACAGGACGGGGTCTTTTTTGCTTATTTCGTGCGGGTGTTGTCCACCAGCACCGCCACCAGCAATAGGCGGCCGTCGCCGCTATTTTGGCAGGTGCTGAGGGTCACCACGCGGTCGGCGGTGGTGGGAACCACGCCCTCCCGCACCAGGCGGTTGTAGGTGCCGGGCTTCAGGGTCTTGTCGATGAACTTCTGATACCCCTCGGTGGTGGAGAAGTCGTAGGCCCACAGCAGGTGGCGGTTGCTGTAATCGAACAGCGCGTAGATGCGGTAGGTCAGCACGTGGCCGGGGGTGTAGATGTAGAGATATTCGTGGGAGTTGAAATACTCCGCCTTCTTGAATTTGTGGATAGCGCCGAACATCTTACCGCCGGTCATATTGTGACCGTAGATGACGGTGTTGGGGTCGGAGAAATCCGCAAAATTGTACCTCTGAATGTAGATGCTGCCGTTGCGATCCTTCTCGCCCTGCTCGTTGTGGTCGAGATAGAAATCCTCGGGGGTGTCGGTGCCGCTCTGCATCACCGCAAAGTCGATGGTGGTGTCTGGCACACGAATCCAGGCCACCGCCTCGGGAAATTCCGCCCGCAGGGCGGCAAAGT
>JAZREF010000051.1:0-8956 GCA_045660625.1 Acutalibacteraceae bacterium | reverse complement strand
ATGATCCGTCCCATCACCCTGTGGCCCTTCCCCGTAGCCCCCTTTAAGGCCGCGGCGGATAAGGTGGACTCGTTTATCTCTGTGGAGCTGTCCATGGGTCAGATGATCGAGGACATCAAGCTGGCCACCGCGTGCAAGAAGCCGGTGACTCTGTGCAACCGCGCCGGCGGTATCATCCCCTCTCCCGAAGAGGTGCTGGCCGCCATCGTCAAAGCCAATGAGAACGGAGGTGTTCGTTAATGGCTGTTGTATTCGATAAACCCCACGCTCTGTGCGACGTGCCGATGCACTATTGCCCCGGCTGTACCCACGGCATCATCCACCGCTTGGTGGCGGAGGTCATTGACGAGCTGGGCATCGAGGGTCGCACCATCGGTGTGGCACCCGTGGGCTGTTCCGTGATGGCCTATGACTATTTCAACTGCGATATGATCGAGGCCGCCCACGGCCGCGCCCCCGCTGTCGCCACCGGCGTCAAGCGCTCCGACCCTGACAAGCACATCGTGTTTACCTATCAGGGTGACGGCGACCTGGCCAGTATCGGTATGGCGGAGACGGTGCACGCCGCCGCCCGCAACGAGAATATCACCATCATCTTTGTCAACAACGCCATCTACGGTATGACCGGCGGTCAGATGGCCCCCACCTCTCTGCCGGGTCAGGTCACCCAGACCTCCCCCTATGGCCGTGACGTGAACCACTGCGGCTATCCCATCCGCGTGTGCGAGATGCTGTCCGAGCTGGAGGGCGCTACCTATCTGGAGCGTGTCACCGTCAATAACGTGGCCAACATCCGTAAGGCGAAAAAGGCCATCAAGAAAGCCTTCCAGAACCAGATCGACGGCAAGGGTTTCTCTCTGGTCGAGGTGGTCTCCACCTGTCCCACCAACTGGGGTCTGACTCCCAAGGACGCCCTCACTTGGTTGGAGGAGAATATGCTGCCCTACTATCCCTTGGGCGTGTATAAGGATAAAACTGCAGAGGAGGATGCCAAATGAGCCAGACCCAGTATTTGTTTTCCGGTTTCGGCGGTCAGGGTATCCTGTTCGCCGGTAAGTTCCTCGCCTACAAAGGTCTGATGGAGGACCGTCAGGTCAGCTGGTTGCCCTCCTACGGCCCCGAGATGCGCGGCGGCACCGCCTCCTGCAGCGTCATTCTCAGCGATGAGCCGGTGGGCTCTCCCATCGTCACCCGCCCCGACGTGCTGGTGGCCATGAACCTGCCCTCTTTGGATAAGTTCGAGTCCACCGTTGCCCCCGGTGGCATCATCTTTGTGGACTCCACCTTGGTGGAGCGCAAGGTGCAGCGCACCGACGTCACCACCTACTACATCCCCGCCACCAAGATGGCGGCGGATAACAATCTGGGCAACCTGGCCAATATGATCATCGTGGGCAAACTCCTGTCCGTCTTGGGCGAGTACGATGCCGACAGCATCACCGCCACCTTGGGCAAGGTGATTTCCGCCCGCAAGGCCAATCTGCTGGATGTCAACCGCACCGCCCTGCAGTTGGGCGCTGATTTCGAGTAAGGAGATGTTCTGCATGGAAATTAGCAAGACTTTGACCACCACCCCCAAGGAGAAGCCTGCGGCGGACACGTTGGGTTTTGGTAAGTTTTTCACCGACCATATGTTTATGATGGACTATGCCGAGGGCAAGGGTTGGCACAATGCCCGCATCGTGCCCTTCGGTTACATTCCGCTCCATCCCGCCTCCACCGTGTTGCACTACGGCTCCGAAATCTTTGAGGGATTGAAAGCCTACCGCCGTGCCGACGGCAAGGTGCAGCTGTTCCGTCCCATCGAAAATATCCGCCGTATGAACAATTCCGCCGAGCGTATGTGCCTGCCCCAAATCCCCGAGGATATGGCATTGGAAGCGCTTACAGAGTTTGTGAAGACCGAGCAGGAGTGGACTCCCTCCGCTCCCGGCACCTCTCTGTATCTGCGTCCCTTTATGTTCGGTAACGACGAGTCCTTGGGCGTGCATGCGGTGCACAACGCCACCTACGTCATCATTGCTTCTCCCGTTGGCTCTTACTACAAAGAGGGCATCAACCCCGTCAAGATTATGATCGAGACCGAGGACGTCCGTGCCGTCCGTGGCGGTACGGGTGAGGCTAAGTGCGGCGGTAACTACGCCGCCTCCAACCGTGCCGGTAAGCGCGCAGAGGAGAAGGGCTATTCTCAGGTGCTGTGGCTGGACGGTGTCCACCGCAAGTACATTGAGGAAGTGGGCGCTATGAACGTGATGTTCAAGATTAAGGGCGAGATCGTCACGCCCGCCCTGTCCGGCTCCATCCTGCCCGGTATCACCCGCAAGTCCATCATCGAGGTATTGAAGGGCAAGGGCTACACCGTGTCCGAGCGTCTCTTGTCCATCGACGAGCTGACCGCCGCTATGGCGGACGGCACGCTGGAGGAGGCCTGGGGCTGCGGCACTGCTGCCGTGGTGTCTCCCATCGGCGAGTTGGCCTACAACGGCGAGAAGTATCCCGTCAACGGCGGCCAAATCGGCGAGGTCACCCAGATGCTGTACGATACCCTGACGGGTATCCAGTGGGGCAAGATCGACGACCCCTACGGCTGGACCGTGCAGTTGTAATTGAGAAAAAGGAAACTCCCGTATGCCGGTTGGCATACGGGAGCTTTTAGGTTAGATGTTTCTTGTCAAATCTTGTAAGGCTACGCCTAAAATGTTTTCTAATGCTTCTTTAGACTCGATGGGCGTTATGCCGTCGCCTAGTGTGTTGATCAGTGCTTGTAAGACCTGCACCCGCTCACTGGGTACTACGCTTTTTGGCTTCAAATCGTCGTACATCTTTTCATAAAAAGCGATCAGCCGCTGATTGGTGGTTTCTCTCGCTTTGATAACATCGGCGATAGCTTTAGTCTGCTCCTGGGTACCCACGTCGCCGGGGCCGCCGGAGCGGAGTTTTCCGATCTCTTCAATGGCGGCAGAGAAAATGGATTTATCGTTGGCAATCTCCTCAATTTTTCCCAGAACATACTCCATCGTCATTGGATTCTGTACAGTTACCGCTTCCATAAAGCGTTGTGCAAACCCTTCTTCGATCAGATGTTTCTCTTTTGCTTCTTCAATAAGCTGTTCAACCGATTTGTATTGCGTTACTTGATTTTTAGCCTCGGTGACTTTCTCGGGAACATTGGTGCTTACGTTTTTATTCTCAGACATAGTTGTTTCCTCCAATTCTGTATGCGGAGGGCACGCAAGGCATATGGTGTTTTCATCTATGAAGCGTGCCCTGCCGTTTTTTACAAGACCTTTTGCCCGTTTGGGGTAGGTCGCTTCATATTCGTTTCCCAGTTCGTCTACAACAATCACGTTTTTTTCGATGGGTGTCATCCCCTTTGCTGTATTCTATTGAGTTGTTTGTGAGTCCGTTTTTTTGTTATGGGTGCCGTCCCCGTTCACAATTTCAATATAGCATAGGAAAACAGAAATTGCAAGGTTTATTTTAAGTTTACGGGCGGTCGAGGACGGCCGCCCCTACGGTACTGGTTTTAGAAAGTGCACTTTTCAAAACCCCTTGACAAACCCCGTTGGCGGTGGTATAATTTTCGCATCGCTTTAATACTTTAAAATGCGTAGACGGAGAATTTTCCATTCATCCGATCGTTTCAGAGAGCCGCCGTTGCTGGGAGGGTGGTACGATTCGAATGGAATTCTGGCTCCCGAGCAGAGTACCGAAATCCTTGCGAGAGTAGGCTACTACGGCTTGCCCCGTTACCATGGCAGGAGGCTTGTTGGAGCCTTGCAGAGAGACCGCGTATGGCGGTAATTAGGGTGGTACCACGGAAATGTATTTTTCGTCCCTAAGGCATATTGTTGCCTTAGGGATTTTTTATTTTTAGACCTGCCAACAGGGTCTGACAAGGAGAGAGTTTGTATGAAACACATTCGCATCGCCGACACGACGCTCTGTCAGGGGCAGTATACCTTCAAGGAGAAAATCGAGATTGCTCGCCAGTTGGAGAAACTGGGGGTGGACGTCATCGAACTGCCTGCCATCACCGAGGTGCGCTCCGACACCCTGCTGGTGCGCACCATGGCCTCTTTCGTGAAGAACAGCACTCTGTCTGTGGCGGCAGGCATCACCGCCGAGAGCATCGAACTGGCCGCCGCGGCGCTGGAGGGAGCGGCAAAGCCCCAGATTCGCATCCAGTTGCCCGTCTCTCCCGTGGGTATGGAATACACCTGCCGCAAAAAGGCGGATAAGATGCTGCTGTGGATTGCCGAGGCGGTAGCCGCCGCCAAGCAGAAGGGCGTGGCGGTGGAATTCACCGCCGTGGACGCCACCCGTGCCGACGACGGCTATCTGCAGGCCGCTATCGACGCCGCCATCGGCGCCGGCGCCGACACCGTGGCGGTGTGCGACTCTACCGGCGCTCGTCTGCCGGACGATTTCGCCGCCTTTATCGCCTCGGTCAGCGCCACCGTGCCTATGGGCGTGGCCTGCGATAACAAAAACGGCCTCGCCTGCGCCTCCGCCATCTTGGCGGTGCAAAAGGGCGCTGACAGCGTGAAAACCGCCATCGGCGGCGATTGCGTGGATTTGGCCACCTTTGCTACTATGTGCAAAAACTGCGGCGACAGCTACGGCTTTGCCTGCGGCGTGAAATACACCGAGATGGGTCGCATCATCCAGCAGATCGGCTGGATCACCGACCCTGCCCGTAACGAAAAGCCTGCCTCCGTCTCCGCATCCGCAGAGGACGGCATCCGCTTGGACGCCAAGGATGATCGTCAGGCGGTGTCTGCAGCGGTGGCAAGCCTGGGTTACGACCTGTCCGAAGAGGACACTGCTCGTGTGTACGAGGAATTCTGCCGTGTGGCGGAGAAAAAGACGGTCACTGCCAAGGAACTGGACGCCATCGTGGCCAGCGTAGCCATGCAGGTGCCCGCCACTTACCAGTTGGTCAACTACGTCATCAACTCCGGCAACATCATCACCGCCTCCGCCCAGATTACGCTGGAGCGTGAAGGCAAGAGCCTGCAGGGCGTCTGCATCGGTGACGGTCCCATTGACGCCGCCTTCCGTGCCATCGACCAGATCATCGGTCACCACTACGAGCTGGACGATTTCCAGATTCAGGCGGTCACCGAGGGTAAAGAGGCCGTGGGTAAGGCGGTCATCAAACTCCGTGCCGCCGGCCGTCTGTACAGCGGCAGCGGTATCTCCACCGACATCTTGGGCGCCTCTCTGCGTGCCTACTTGAACGCCGTCAACAAGATTATCTACGAGGAGGCGTAAGCCGTGAAATTGTCGTTTTCTACCAAGGGTTGGCATACGCCTACCTTTGAGCAGTTCTGCGAGGTGGCGGAGGATCTCCGCTTTCAGGGTATCGAACTGCACAACATCTACAACCGCCTCTTCACCGACAAGGACGGCGCATTCCACGATTACGCCGCGGCGGCCACTCGTCGCCGCTTGTTCGAAAAGGGCTTGGACATCCCTTGCATCGACACCGTCTGCAACGCCTCGGAGGGGGCTACCGACCGTGCCGTAGAGGAGATTTCTCGCTGTTTGGAGATTGCCTTCAACTTGGGCATTCCCTGCGTGCGGCTGAAGGCCGCTGCCGCGGAGGACACCGCTACCGCCATCGTCAACGTGAGCGCATTGGTGGCGCAGATGCTGCCCACCGCCGAGGAGCAGGGCGTGACTCTGGTCATCGAGACCTCCGGTCTGTTTGCCTCCACCGCCGCCCTGCGCGACCTGCTGGACTCCTTTGCCAGCGACCACGTGGCGGCTCTGTGGAACTGGTCTGCTGCCTATTTTGGCGGTGGCGAGAGCCCCGAGGACGTCATTAAGAATCTGGGCGCCTACGTCCGCCACGTCCACGTCAGCGACGCCTGCGCCGCCGACGAGGGCATCGCGTATTGCCTGATGGGTGAGGGCGACCTGCCCATCAAGGAGCTGATGCTGGCTCTGCGCTCGGTGAACTACGACGGCTATATCTCGCTGGTGTGGGATCCTGCTTGGTGCGAGGAACTGGACGATATGGAGATCATTCTCACCCAGTTCGTCCACTATATGCGCCAGTTTGGCGATACCTCCCGTAACGAGAGCGCCCTCTACTGGAACCGCGCCCACACCGGCAAATACGTGTGGGAGAAGGATCGCCTCATCGACTGCACTTTCTCTCAGGTGCTGGATCGGATGGTGGAGGAATTCCCCGACCAGTACGCCTTCAAATACACCACCTTGGACTATACCCGCACCTATCGCGAGTTCCGCGACGACGTGGATGAGTGCGCCCGCGCCCTGATTTCCTGCGGCGTCAAGGCCGGCACCCACGTGGCGGTGTGGGCCTCCAACGTGCCCCAGTGGTACATCGCCTTCTGGGCGACGGTGAAACTGGGCGCCGTGCTGGTGACGGTGAACACCGCCTACAAGATTCACGAGATTGAGTACCTCCTGCGCCAGTCGGATAGTCATACCCTGATTATGACCGAGGGCGCCAAAGATTGTCACTACGGCGAGATCGTGGCCGAGCTCTGTCCCGAGTTGGCCACCCTTAAGGCAGGCAAACCCCTCCACGCCCGCCGTCTGCCCTTCCTGCGCAACGTCATCACCGTTGGCTACAAGCAGAAGGGTTGTATGGAGTGGAACGACTTTATCGCCCGCGCCCAGCAGGTGTCCCTCTCCGAGGTGCACCGTATGGCGGCGCAGGTGGACAAGGACGATGTCTGCAATATGCAGTACACCTCCGGCACCACCGGCTTCCCCAAGGGCGTTATGCTGACCCATTACAACGTGGTGAACAACGGCAAATACATCGGCGACCGTATGGACCTGTCCACCGCCGACCGTATGATGATTCAGGTGCCCATGTTCCATTGCTTTGGTATGGTGTTGTCCATGACCGCCAGTATGACCCACGGCACGACGATGCTTCCTCTGCCGTATTTCTCTCCCAAGCCGGCGCTGGCCTGCGTACACAACGAGCACATCACCGCCTTCAACGGCGTGCCCACCATGTTTATTGCCATGATGCAGCACCCCGACTTTGAAAAGACCGACTTTTCCCATATGCGCATCGGCATTATGGCAGGCTCCAACTGCCCCGCAGACCTGATGAAGCAGGCGGTGACGGGTCGTATGGGGATGCGCGAGATCGTGTCGGTGTACGGCCAGACCGAGGCCGCCCCCGGTTGCACGATGAGCACCTATTCTGACTCGTTGGAGGTACGTACCGAGACGGTGGGCAGTGCCTTTGCCCACGTAGGGTGCAAGATTATCGACCCCGAGACGGGTGCCGATTGCCCCGACGGCGTCAACGGCGAGTTTGTGGCTCGCGGCTACAATATTATGAAGGGCTATTACAAGATGCCCAAGGCCACCGCCGAGACCATCGACGCCGACGGCTGGCTGCATACCGGCGACCTGGCTTGCCGCCGTCCCGACGGCAATTATCTCATCACCGGCCGCCTGAAGGATATGATTATCCGTGGCGGTGAGAACATCTACCCCAAGGAGATCGAGGAGTTTATCTACACCTGCCCCAAGGTGCGTGACGTGCAGGTCATCGGCGTGCCCGATCAGCGGTATGGCGAGGAGATTATGGCCTGCATCATCCTCAAGGATGGGGAAGAGATGACCACCGAGGAGATGACCGCCTACATCGCCGCCCATATGGCGCGCCATAAGGTGCCGCGCTACATCCGCTTTGTGGATAGCTTCCCTATGAATGCTGCCGGTAAGATCCTCAAGTACAAGATGCGTGAGGAAGGCGAAGAATGGATCAAAGCAGGTGAGGGCAAATGATCGGACAATATAAAGTGATGGACGCCCACTGCCACGTGTATCCTGCCGCCATTGCCTCCCGTGCCGTGGGTGGCACCGATGCCTTCTACGGTGTCGTGTCCGTCTATGACGGCACGGTGGAGACGCTGCTGGCCAAGGAAATGGCCGCAGGTGTGGATCACTGCGTGATTCAGTCGGTGGCGACGACGCCGAAGCAGGTCAACAGCATCAACGAGTTCATTGCCCGCACCGTTGCGGAGGGGGATGGTCGTTTTACGGGTCTGGGTACCCTCCACCCCGACAGCACCGATATCAAAGGCGATGTGGAGCACATCTTGGAGCTGGGACTTAAGGGCGTGAAAATGCACCCCGACATTCAAGCCTTCAAGATTGACGATTATCGTTGCTTGAAAATCTACGAATTGTGCGAGCAGCACCATCTGCCTGTCCTGCTGCACACCGGCGACGATCGCTACGATTATTCCAACCCCAACCGCCTGCTGCCGGTGTTGGAAATATACAAGGATCTCACCTTTATCGGCGCTCATTTGGCGGGCTACTCCATCTGGGAGGAGGCCTGCGACAAGCTGGGACACGCCCCTAACCTGATGGTGGATTGTTCTTCCTCTTTCTTCCGCCTCTCGACGGAAAAAGCAGAGGAACTCATCCGCCGTTGGGGCGCCGACCGTGTGCTGTTCGGCACCGACTATCCTATGTGGGCGGCGGACAAGGAGTTGGCTACCCTGATGTCGATGAATTTCACCGAGGAGGAATTCCGCAAGATTCTGTGGGACAACGCCTATAATCTGTTTGTGAAATAAAAAGAGCCGAGGCAATCGCCTCGGCTCTTTTTCTCGATTATAACCCCAAATTTTTGCGCATCACCGCTTCGGCCGGCTCGGTCATAGCGGCGGTGTTCGACTTCGACACATAGGCGGTGTCCATCACGTCGGCGATGTGCAGATAGACCCGCTTGTTGCACGGTAGCAGACCGCTTTTCTCATAGCGGATGGTGGCCACCGCCACAGGGCAATCTGCCAACTTTGCAATCTTAAACGAACCTGCGTGGAAGGGGAGGAGGTCATCGGTCTTGCTCCGCGTTCCCTCATGATAAATGCCCACGCACAGGCCTACATCCTTAATGAGTTCTGCCGACCGCTTGATGGTGGTCACGGCGTTGCGGGCG
>JAZREF010000050.1:0-22475 GCA_045660625.1 Acutalibacteraceae bacterium | reverse complement strand
TCTGAAAAGGACCCGAATAGTTGGTGCTGATGACGGTGAGGGTACACCCGTTCCCATCCCGAACACGGCAGTTAAGCTCACTCGTGCCGACGATACTTGGCTGGAAGCGGCCTGGTAAAATAGGTAGGTGCCAACACAAAGAAAGACCCAGACTTAACGTCTGGGTCTTTTCTTATGTTTACTGGTCGTAGCTCTAGTTTGCGCCGTAGGCGAAAACTATAACATCCGTGACAACGTCACGGATGGGTAGGTTGCCAACACAAAGAAAACACCCACGGATTTCCGTGGGTGTTTTTCTTTGTCTTCGTATATAATTATTTTACCGGTTCCTGCCGATCCGCCAACTTAATTACGGAGCTGAACTGTGGGAATATGGCACGCTCCGTGCCATATTCGAGCCGTGGCCATCCGGTTGGTTGTCTGTACAACATCGGAGCCACGGCAAGCGGCACCGGTAAAATAGGGGATGGTATGAACCTGCTTTAATAGATCTCACGGGGCGTCGGGGACGTCGCCCCCTACAAACGCTTCTACCTTCTCTTCGTCACGCTCAATTATCTCGCTATTGACGATGATTTCGCATGGGAGTAAACTCTTTTTAAGATAGCTTCTCGAAAATTTCAAACGGTGCAATAAAACCCGTTTGTTCTGCGTTAATCGGTAAAGGGAGGGATGTTTATGAAGAAAAAGGCAATTATCGCAGTGGTTTCGACGATTGCGGTGATCTTTTGCGCCGTTGCGGCGGTGCTGATGTGGCAGTTGACCGCCTGCGGTACGGTGTGCGTTGACGGCGAGCGGGTCGAGTTGTCCTCGGAGGAGACCCAGGCGTACCGTCGAGTGCTCAGGAGAGATGCCGAGCAATCGAGTGGTGGCGGATTTGGGTGCTTTACCAGCTACGGATGCGGCTTTTCGGAAGATTTCTCCATCCGTATCGGTGGGTTGACTTACTGCTTTGGTCAGGATGGTTGCCCCTCAGTTTACATTATGGAATTGGATTACTACTATTGCACGTCGGCGGAGAATCACGAGGCGTTGCATAAGCTGCTGGCGGAAATAAACTAAAATGACGCACCACCCGATTTTGGGTGGTGCATTTTTGCTGTCAGAGTTGGCATCTTCACCGCCCAAAACGTAAACGCCTTTCACATTATTCGCTATATATTGCGCTTGCTGCATCAACATAAACACAATATACAGTATAGAGCGTGAATAATATTCACATTTTTTTGCAAACTTGTGTTTTTGGCGAGGGCGTGGTATACTGGTCTCAAAGAGAGGTGATCGGGATGGCTCTAAAACAAGAAATCGGACCATTTTTGCTGCTGGTGCTCAAAAAGTTGGCGCTGTCCCTGCTGGGAATCGTCGTCTGGTTTGTCGGCGTGTACTGTTGGGCGCTGATCATCTATCCGATGAATCTGCCCTATCTGCTGCATATGCAGGCCGATTTCATCGACGAGATTACGGCGAGCGTGTTCTCGCTGACCTTCGTATCCATCGTTATGGTGTCGGTGCGCACCAAGTGGTGCTTTGAAGAGGACCTGTTTTTCGACAGAGACGACCGCCGCCTATGGTCGCTGGTGCGTCGAATTGTCACCTCCCGCGAGTTTATCGCCGATGAGTGCGTCTGCGCACTCTGGTGCGTGGCGCCGAGCGCCGCGGCGGCGCTGAGAACCGGTGCGCCGTTGTTCGTATTTATTCTCTGCACGATAGCCATCATCACCGCCGTCACCACCGTGTACGGTGTGTTCGATTGCATCCTGTACGTGCTGGCTCGCCGTCGGGCAGATCGCCGTCTGCGCAAGCGAAAAGAAGATTAAAAAAACGCCCTCACTCGACCTGAGTGAGGGCGTTTTCCTTATTCAATCAACTCTTCGTCCTGTTTGGCGGCGGCTTTTTCTTTCAGGCGCTTCTTATGCAGATCGCGGACGATCATCTGGATGACCGCCATCATGGGAGGCCCAAGCAGGATGCCCCACAGGCCGAACAGACCGCCAAACAGGGTGATGCTCAGCAGCACGTAGAAGGGGCGCAGGCCCACCGAATCGCCCACGATGCGGGGCTGGATGATGTTGGCGTCCACCTGCTGCGCCACCACGATGTAGATGACCACGCCGATGGCGGTGGGCAGACCGTTGGTCAGCAGGGTGATGAGGGCGATGATCACCGAGCCGGTGATGGCACCGAAGTAGGGCACCAGATTCATCACGCCCAGGATCATACCCAGCAGCACCGCGTAGGGCACGCGGAAGATCAGCAGGCCGATGGACACCGCCACGCCGACCACCAGGGTGTCCAGCAGGGCGCCGTAGAAATACTTGGAGAAGATCTTGCCGGAGCGGCGGAGATAGTGACGGGTCAGCGCCAGCGGACGGCGGGGAATAAACAAACCGCAGAAATTATACAGCGCCTTGCACAGGTGCTCGCGTCCCAGCAGCATATACACCGACACCACAAAGGCGATGACCACGTTGATGAGGGAGGTAGCCACGCTACCCACGCCCTTGAGGGCGGTCATGAGGTTGTCGGTGGTGAAGATCTTGCCGGCGGCCTCGATGATGTAGGTGTAGACGGCGGACAACTTATCCTCCAGACCCAGCTCCTCTAAGAGTTCGGTCTGATCCAGCAGGTATTGGAGCCCCTCGTAGCCGGCGGTGAAATAGCCAGGGATGGCGTTAATCAGGTCGGTGAGGCTGCTGATGATGATCGGCAGAATCAGCCACACGATGGCCGCCACCAAGCTGAGAAACAGCAAATAGGTGATGAACAGCGCCAGCGGGCGGGCCAATTTCTTCCACACTTTGCCCTTCAGCCGCAGGAACAGGCCCTCCAGCCAATTGCTGGGGCCAAAGAGGAAGAAAGCCAGCACAAAACCGCCCACAAATGGGGAGAGAATGCCCACCATCTTGCCGATGAGACCCAGCGCCTCGCCGAAATTGTCGTACAGCTTATACAGCAGCACGGTGGCGGCGGGGATGCTGAAGGTCCACAACCATTGGCGGAACTTCGCTTTATTATCCATAGGAACCCTCCTATCTTCATTCAATATTATCAGTATATCAAACCACCGCCGCAAAAACAAGAAATTTTTTGTAAACACTATGGGAAGGGGCGATTGTGAAAAAGTTTCACAATTATTGCGGCCGTTTCGGTTGTTAAGCGGTGGCGAAAATGGTATGATAATGTCGATGTGAACAATTGGCACATAAGGAGGTGCGGAGAATGAGCAATACTCTGTTCAGTGAGCGGCTGCGCGAACTGCGCCGGCAGTGTCACCTGACCCAGCAGGCGGTGGCGGATCGATTGCAGATCCACCGCACGGCCTATACCAAGTACGAGACCGGCGTGGTCACCCCCGACCATCAGGGATTGGTGTGCCTGGCGGAGATGTTCGGCGTGTCGGTGGACTATTTGCTGGGCCGCGACGACGGCGCCACGACCTTCACCGACAACAATGGCGAGCAGATGCGGCTGACCCTGCAGGAGCAGCAGCTTCTGCAGATATTCCGCCAGCTGGGCTACACCGAGCAGCAGGCTCTGGTGCAGCAGATGACCAAATTCTACCGCCAACGCAAAAACAAGTGAGCACAGCGCCTGCCCATACCGGGCGGGCGCTTTTGTTTACAGTTTATTTATATGTTCATTACGATTTGGTTACGCATCGGTGCGCCAAATGGGATATTCTAACATAGGTACGTTTTTACGCCACAGAAAAGAGGTTTTATCGCTAAGTACATCATCAAAAACGCCTTAAAGTGCATCGGCCGTTCCAAGGGACGCAACCTGCTCATCGGCATTATCGTGCTGGTGATCGCGGTGTCCGCCTGCTTGGGCCTGGCGGAGGAGGGCAAGTGCGTCATCCTGGTCAGCCACTCCCCTCAGGTGGCTAAGCGGTGCGACGAGTGCTACGAACTCAAGCGCGTCGGCAAGAAAAAGGGATAAAGAAAGAGCCTACCCATCGGGTAGGCTCTTTTTTTGCGTCTTACATACCGAATGCGTTGCTTAAGCTCGCCCAATCGGTGAGGGTCAGCTCCTCAGCGCGGGCGGTGGCGGACAGACCCGCCTCGGCCAGGGCGGTGGCGATGTCGGTCTTGCCGTGTCCGGCGGCGGTGAGGGAGTTGATCAGCGTCTTGCGCCGCTGGTTGAAGCCGGCGCGGATGAGGCGGAACATATGCCGCTCGTTCTGCACCAGGCAGGGGGGCTGCTTGCGGATGGTCAGGCGGATGACCGCGCTGTCCACGTTGGGGGCGGGCATAAAGCTGCCGGGGGACACCCCGAAGAGGGTCTCCGCCTCGGCGTAATACTGCACCGCTAGGGTGACGGCGCCCGCCTCACGGGTGCCGGGGGTGGCGCACAGTCGCTGAGCGGCCTCCTTCTGCACCATGACGGTGATGTTCTCGACGGGCAGACGACTCTCCAGCAGCATCATCACGATGGGGCTGGTGATGTAATAGGGCAGGTTGGCGCACACCGCCACCGGCATATCCCCGAATTTTTCGGCGATGATGGCGGGCAGATCCAGCTTCATACAGTCGCCCCACACGAAGGAGACGTTGTCCATCCCCGCCAGCGTCTCCGCCAGCACGGGGGGCAGACGGTCGTCCAGCTCGATGGACACCACCCGCTCGGCTCGCAGAGCCAGCTCGCGGGTGAGCACGCCGATGCCGGGGCCGATCTCCAGCACGCCGGTGCCCTCGGCAGCGCCGCAGGCCTCCGCCATACGGGGGCAAACCGAGGGATTGATGAGGAAATTCTGTCCTAATTTTTTGGAAAAGTGGAATCCGTGGCGATCCAGCAGGTCACGGATGTATCCTACGTCGGTGAGACGGGGGGCGGTGTCAGCCATAGCGCACACTCCTTATTTTCTCAACTTATTACGGCGGCGACGGTTGTGGTTGATGGCGTAGACGATGTACACCGCCACCAGCAACACCAGCGCCGCGATGACGATGAGGACGATGGGTAGCGCCGCGCCCAGGGCGTCGATCACGCTGTTCCAGGCGTGCATCAGGCCGCTGCGCTCCAGCGTCTGAGCCGCCACCAGGTCCACCTCGCCGATCTTCTGATCCACGTTGACAAAGAGTTCCACCTTGCCGTAGGCCTCCCCCTTCTCGATGGGGGCGGTGACCGTCTGCTCGAACACCGTCACCTTGCGGATGATCTGATCGGCGGTTATATTCTTGTCCACCACGGTGGCGATCTCCTTGGCAGGCACCAGGCTGAGGTGGTCGGTGTCCCAGACCTCCTCCACCTTGACGCTGGCCAGGATCTCGTTCTTCGCCAGGATGGTCTTATACTCAAATTCCTTAAACGCCCACTTAAACAGCGTCTTGGTGTCCCGATAGTGGAGGCCGGTGGTGCCGTCCTCGCTCTTGTCGGGGCAACCCATCACCACCACCAGATACTCGTAGCCGCTGTCGCGGGCGATGGCGGCGCAGGTGCGGCCGTCGTTGTCCGACAGGCCGGTGCGGCTGTGGACGATGGGGGAGTAGTAGTGGGTGCTGGTGGTCATCATCAGGTGGTTGTTGGTGGTGATGGTGCGGGCGGAGCCGTTCTTCACCGGCTTGACCTTCACGTCCGCCACACCCACCAGATCCTCAAACAGAGAGAAGGTCTGGCAATACCGCAGGATGCGGTACATATCCCGGGCGGTGGTGTACTGGCTGAGGGAGTCCAGACCACTGAGCCAGTAGAAGTGGCTGTTGGTGCAGCCCAGCTCCATAGCCAGGGTGTTCATCCCGTCGATGAAGGTGCGCACGTCCCCGTCCACCGCCTCCGCCAGCACCACCACGGCGTCGCTGGCGTTGTGGATGAAGGAGACGGTGAGCAGATCGCGCAGGGTCCACTCCTCACCATAGGCCATATTGGCGGTGGGCACGCCGGTGCCCGCCACGAATTCGTTAAACAGGGCGATGGAATAGCTGCCGGTATCGACGTCGATGTCCAGCCCCTTCTCCTCGATGCGGTGGAGGGCGTAGGCCAGCACCATATAGCGCATCATGGCGCCGGGCGCCCGCACCTGGTCGGCGTTCTTCTCATATAGCACCATATCCCCCTCGGGATTGCCCGCCAGATTCACCAATATGGCGGATTCGGCGTAGAGGGTCACGTCCGCGGGCAGGGGATAGCCTGCCGCCGTGGCGGATACCGCGCCGCTCAGCAGCAGGGATGCCGCCAGCACCGTCGCCGCCAAGAGAGCCACTATGCGTTTTTTCATGGTGTCACCGCCTTTTGATTCATTATTTAACAGTATACCATACCCCTGTGGGAAAGTACAAGAGAATTTTCTGCTTTTTCGCCGCATCCCCTCTTGCATTGTGGGGATTTTTGGAGTAGAATAGTATCGAAATCACGGCACCACGCCGTAAAATGAAGGAGTGCATACCAATGGCTAAGACGATTTTAGTTGAAACCTCCGCCCGCCACATCCACGTGTCCCAGGAGCACCTGGAGATCCTGTTTGGTAAGGGCTATGAACTGACCAAGAAGAAGGACCTGTCCCAGCCCGGCCAGTACGCCTGCGCTGAGCGCATCGACGTTGTCGGCCCCAAGAAGACCCTGCCCGGCGTGTCCATTCTGGGCCCCGTGCGCCCCGCCACCCAGGTGGAGCTGTCCCTGACCGACGCCCGTTCCATCGGCGTGGCCGCCCCCATCCGCGAGTCCGGTGACATCGCCGGCACCGGCGCCTGCAAGCTGGTGGGCCCCTGCGGCGAGGTGGAGATCGCTGAGGGCGTCATCGCCGCCAAGCGCCACATCCACATGACCACCGCCGACGCCGCTGAGTTCGGCCTGGTGGACAAGCAGATTGTCTCCGTCAAGATCCCCTCCGAGGGTCGCGAGACCATCTTTGGCGACGTGGTTGTCCGCGTCAGCGATAAGTTCGCTCTGGCGATGCACATCGACACCGACGAGTCCAACGCCGCCTGCGCCGGCAACGTTGGCGAGATCATCTGATTGGTCTGAATGCAATGAGAAACACCGTCATCCCGTGGGATGGCGGTGTTTTTTTGTGGATGTTGCGGTAGGAGGGGGTCGCCCAATTGGGCAATATGCCCTTTTTGCCGATTTCGGTTGCATTTGGCGGAAAAAGGGCGTAAAATGAAGTCACCAATTATGGAAAGGGTGTTTACTGTATGAGTTTCTGTATCAATTGCGGCACTAAGATCACCGCGTCCTTCTGCCCCAACTGCGGCACCCCCGCCCAGCCGGTGGCGGCGCCGGTGGCCGAGCCGATTGTGGAGCCTATCGTTGAGCCTGTGATCGAGGAGATCGCCGAGCCCGTGGTCGAGCCTGTCATCGAGGAGATTGCCCCTGCCGAGCCTGTTATCGAGGAGGCCCCCGCGGCACCCCAGGTGATGTTGCGTCCCGCCGAGGAGCCCGTACAGCCCGTGGTTGAGGCTCCCGCCGCCCCCGCCGAGGAGCCGAAGAAGCCGGTCACCGTCGGCGGCTGGATTGCCCGCAGTTTGATTCCCGCCATCCCCGTGTTTGGCTGGATCGCCTATTTGGTGTTCTTGTTCGTCTGGATGGGCAATAAGAAGCGCGAGGATTCCTTCCGCAACTGGGCTAAGGCACAGTTGCTGGTGCTGCTCATCGTGCTGGCCATCGGTCTGTTGGTGGGTCTGGGTTTCCTGGTGGTGGCTTTGTTGACCGGCAGAGCGGTTGCTCAGTCGGTTACCCCCAATACCTACAACGATATGTACTACGAGGCCTACGCCGCCATCCGTATGTTCTTCTAATGCATAAGAAAACGCCGCTACTCGGTTGAGTAGCGGCGTTTTTTTGTGTTATTTACAGCATCAGGATGCCGTGCTGTTCGCACTCGGCCACCATATCGGCAGGCCACACGGACACCTGCACCTCACCGATGTGCACCTTTTCCAGCATCAGCATACACAGGCGGCTCTGGGCGATACCGCCGCCGATGGTCAGCGGCAGGGTGCCGTCGGCAATGGCCTGATGGTAGGCGTACTGCATTCTGTCTTCGGCATTAGCGACTTTGAGCTGGCGTGCCAGCGCGTCGGCGTCCACGCGGATGCCCATAGAGCTAATCTCCAGCGCGTGATCCAGCACGTTGTCCCACAGAAGCAGGCCGCCGTTGAGCGTCGAGTCGTCGTAGTCGGGGGCACGGCTGTCGTGGGGCTCGCCGCTGGTCAGCTTATCGCCGATGCTCATCAGGAACACCGTCTTGCACTCGCGGGTGATGGCATCCTCTCGCTCCTTGCCCGACAGGTCGGGGTAGCGGTCGGCCAGCTCCTGAGCGGTGATGAAGGTCACCTCTTCGCAGATGTCGGCGGTGAGCAGAGGATATTTCTGCTGCAGCAGTTTATTGGTGTCGGCAATCGCCTTGACGATACGGCGCACCGTCTTTTGCAGATGCTCCACGGTGCGGCGGTCGGCGGTGATCACCGCCTCCCAGTCCCACTGGTCCACAAAGATGGAGTGGGTGTTGTCCATATTATCGTCGCGGCGGATGGCGTTCATATCGGTGTAGATGCCCTCGCCGGGGCGGTAGCCGTAGCGACCCAGCGCCACACGCTTCCATTTTGCCAGGGATTGCACCACCTCGGCGTGTTGCTCGTCCAATTCCTTGACCGAGAAGGACACCTTGCGCTCCACACCGGACAGGTCGTCGTTGATACCGCTGGCGGCAGGCACCAGCACAGGGGCGGTGACACGCTCCAAGTGCAATCCCTGCGCCAGCAATACCTGAAAGGTGTCTTTAATCAGCTTGATGGCCTGCTGGGTCTGCCGTAGGGACAGCTTGGATTTGTAGCCGTCGATGTATTGCGTTTGGGACATAATGATCACCTCGAATAGGTAGAAGCCAAAAGGAAAGGCTTATATGGTTTGTGCTCAATTATCGGATGCTGCCCACGGTGCGGGGGAACAGCTGGGCGTCGCGGATGTTGGCCACGCCGGTGACGTACATCAGGATGCGCTCAAAGCCCAGACCAAAGCCGGAGTGGGGCACAGAGCCGAAGCGGCGCAGGTCGATGTAGTCCTGATACTCCTCCAGACCCATGCCGCGAGCCTCCATGGCGGCCAGCAGCTTGTCGAGGTCGGCCTCACGCTCGGAGCAGCCGATGATCTCGCCCACGCCGGGCACCAGCAGATCGGTGGCGGCCACGGTCTTGCCGTCGGGGTTTTGCTTCATATAGAAGGACTTGATATCCTTGGGATAGTTGGTGACGAAAACGGGCTTCTTGAAGATGACCTCGGTGATGTAGCGCTCGTGCTCGGTCTGCAGGTCGCAGCCCCAGTCCACGGGGTACTTAAACTCCACGTCCGCCTTCTTCAGCAGTTCGATGGCGTCGGTGTAGTCCAGCACCACGAAGTCGCTGTCCACCACGCCACGCAGTTTCTCAATCAGACCCTTCTCGAAGAACTTGTCGAAGAACTCCAGCTCGGAGGGACACTTCTCCATCACGTCGGAGATGATGTACTTGATCATCTCGGTGGCGATTTCGATGATGTCGGGCAGCTCGGCAAAGGCCACCTCAGGCTCCACGTGCCAGAACTCCGCCACGTGGCGGGGGGTGTTGGAATTTTCGGCGCGGAAGGAGGGGCCAAAGGTGTAGATCTTACCGAACGCCATGGCCGCCATCTCGCCCTCCAGCTGACCGGACACGGACAGACCCGCACGGCGACCGAAGAAATCGTCGGCGTAGTACTCCTCGGCGGACTTATACTGATCGGACCAACCGATGGTGGTCACCTTGAACATCTCGCCGGCACCCTCGCAGTCGCTGGCGGTGATGAGGGGGGTGTTCACATACACATAGTGGCGCTCCTGGAAGTAGCGGTGGATGGCGGCGGCCATCACGCTACGCACGCGGAAGATGGCGTTGAACGTATTGGTGCGCACGCGCAGATGGGGGATGGTGCGCAGGAACTCCATGGTGCAGCGCTTCTTCTGCAGGGGATACTCACCGGGGCAGACACCCAGCACGGTGACCTCTTTGGCGTTGACCTCCACGCCGTTGCGCTCGCTGGCGACCAGGGTGCCGACGACCTTCAGAGAGGTACCCAGGGGCATATAGGCGCCGATGTCGCCCAGCGCCTCTTTGTCCAGCACGATCTGCAGGTGCTTCAGGCTGGTGCCGTCGTTCATCTCGATGAAGGCGACGGTCTTGCTGTCGCGGCTGGTACGCACCCAACCGCAGACGGTGACCTCCTGACCGATGTAGGCGGGGTCGTTGTACAGGGATACGATGTCGATGTGTTTCATATGCTTTTCTCTCCTTTTCGGATGACTCTGTAAAATAAAAAAAGCCATCCGTCCTAAAATCATTAGGACGAACAGCGTACTGTCCGTGGTGCCACCTAAATTGTCTGCTGATTGCAGACCACTCCGCCTCAACTAAGGCTTATCCTTTAACGCAGGTATACGGCTCACCCTACTAACCAATGGCTTTCGAGCTGCAACTCGGGAGGGTTATTCGCACAGACGCTGATCATCGGGCTTACACCGTCCCCGACTCGCTGAGGATGCCTTTTCTGTGTTACTTGGCTCCGTCATAGTTTTTATTAACCTTAACATAAGTGGGCGCGTTTGTCAACTCCTAATTCCTGCGAGTTTTGCGGCGGTGCCGCAAAATCTCGACGGACTTCGCCATAGGCGAATGTCCAAACTCCTAACTTCGAACTTTTCCTTGCACCTCTTTTGCATCTGTGCTACAATAAACGAAAATGGGGGAGGAGGACTTTCTATGGCCGTGTTCACACCGTCCTGCGCCACGCAGGAGTTGGATATTTTGCCCTTCGCCGAGGCGGTGAAGCCCGCCGTCGACTGCGGCTACGACACCGACCGCTGGCTCTACGCCCCCACCACCTTCCTTCCTTACCGTTACGTGCTGGGCACCCGATGCCGCCGCCCCCTCATCTGCATCGGCATCAACCCCTCCACCGCCGACCCCTCCCGCCTCGATCCCACCCTGCAGTCGGTGGAGCGTATTGCGAGAAACAACGGCTTCGACGGCTTTATGATGATCAACGTCTACCCTCAGCGCGCCACCGTGCCCAACGATTTGGACAAGGCGTGCAACGCCGCTCTCCACGCCGAAAATCTGGCGGCATTCCGCCACGTGCTGTCCCTCTGCGACGGCACCCCCACCATCTGGGCAGGTTGGGGCACCCTCATCGAAAAGCGCCCCTACCTCTTCGATTGCCTGCGGGATATGATCGCCGTGGGCGAAGAATACGGCGCCCGCTGGGTGTCCTTCGGTGCCCGCTCTAAGGCGGGACACCCCCACCACCCGCTGTATCTGCGGGCGGACAGCGCGATGGAAGATTTCTCAATGGAGGAGTACCTCAATGTTAGACCGTGACCGCATGGTGTCACAACTGAATAGCGGCTACGCCGTGACGGTGGTGGAGGAGATTCCCTCCACCAACACCGCCCTCAAGGGGATGCCCGACGCCCCCGTCGGCACCACCTTGCTGGCCGACCGCCAGAGCGGCGGTCGCGGGCGACTTGGCCGCAGTTTTCACTCCCCCGAGGGGGGACTGTATCTGTCCACCCTGCTGGCGGCGGACACGCCGCAACCCACCTGCCGCGCCGCGGTAGCCGCCGCACGAGCCATTGAGCGCCTCTGTGGTGCGAAGATCGACATCAAATGGGTCAACGACCTGTATCTGAATGGCCGCAAGGTGGCGGGCATCCTCGCCGAGGGGGTTCTCCGCCCCGACGGCACCCTTGCCGCCGTGGTGCTGGGCATCGGCATCAACGTGGGGGCGATGGAATTCCCCGCCGACCTGCAATCCATCGCCACCTCCCTGGCCAACGAGGGATATACACTCACCCGCGAGGACTTGGCGGCGGCGTTTCTTAATGAATTGACCACCGCACTCACCGATCCCACGGCGATGGACGAATACCGTCGCCGCAACCTTGTGCTTGGGCGGCAGGTGACGGTGGTGCAGGGCGGCGAAATCTACCCCGCCACCGCCATCGCCATCACCGACGAGGGCTATCTCACGGTGCGGGACGCAAACGGAAACAACCACACGCTTTCCTCCGGCGAGGTCAGCGTAAAACTGTAAAAGAGGGATGTATATGAGCGAGAAAAACACCAATCGTCCGTTGATGAGCGACGAGGAACTCACCGCGCTGGAAGCGGAATTCATGGAGCGGTACAAGGGCAGCGAGAAGCACCCTGTCCGTACCCTGCTGCGGTTTTATAAGGGGCAGTATCACCTGCTGATCTTCGCCGCGGTGTGCTACGTCATCAAGAAGAGTCCCCAGTGGATGATTCCCATCATCACCGCCAACCTGATCAACCTGGTGATCGGTCAGCCGGAGGATATGGTGCGCCGCATCGTCATCAACGTGGCGGTGCTGGCCTTTTCGCTGGTGATGAACATCCCCTTCCACTATCTGTACGTCAAATCCGAGGCGGTGGCCACCCGCAACGTGGAGGCGGGTCTGCGCGGCGCGCTGGTGCGCAAGCTGCAGCACCTGTCCATCGGCCACTACCGTGAGATGCAGTCCGGCCGCATCCAGTCTAAGATGATGCGTGACGTGGAGGCCATCGCCAACCTCTCCAGCAGCATTTTTATGAACGGTATGGAGATTCTCATCAATCTGGTGGTGGCCATCGCGGTGGTGTCCAGCAAGAACTGGATGGTGTTCTGCTTCTTCGTGCTGTGCGCCCCCGTGGCGGGCGTCATCAGCTTCCTGTTCCGCAAGAAGTTGCGCACCCTCAACCGCGACTATCGTCACGCGGTGGAGGAGACCTCCGCCGAGGTGATGGATATGGTGGAGATGGTGCCGCTGTCCCGCGCCCACGCCTTGGAGAATACCGAGACGGTGAAGATGAACCGCCTGCTCCACGGCATTGCCCGTCGCGGTCTGCGTCTGGATATCACCCAGAGCCTGTTCGGCGCCACCAACTGGGTGGTGTTTGAGGGCTTCCAGCTCATCTGTCTGGTGTTCACCGTGGTGATGTTCCTCAAGGGGCAGATCACCGAGGTGGGCGACATCACCCTGTATCAGAACTACTTTACGATGCTGGTGTCCAGCGTCACCATGATTCTCGCCCTGATTCCCACCTTTGCCCGCGGCATCGAGGCGGTCACCTCGGTGGGTGAATTGATGCACGCCGAGGAGGAGGAGAACAACGACGGCAAACAGCCTCTCGCCGACGTGCAGGGCGCCTATACCTTCAGCGGGGTCAACTTCGCCTACGAGCAGGGCCATCCGGTGCTCTCGAATTTCACCTTGGACGTGAAACCCGGCGAGACCGTTGCCCTGGTGGGCGAGAGCGGCGTGGGCAAGACCACCGTCATCAATATGGTCATCGGCTACCACTTCCCCGTGGACGGCACCATCTGCATCGACGGCCACAACCTGCGCGAGATCGACCTGCGCAGCTACCGCAAGCACATCGCCGTGGTGCCCCAGAACACCATCCTGTTCAGCGGCACCATCCGCGATAACATCACCTACGGTCTGCCCAACGTCAGCGAGGAGAAGCTGGCTCAGATTCTGGAGGCCGCCCGCCTGACCGAGATGATTGAAAAGTTGCCCCACGGTCTCGACACCTCCGTGGGCGAGCACGGCGGCAAGCTTTCCGGCGGTCAGCGCCAGCGCATCTCCATCGCCCGCGCCCTCATCCGCGACCCCAAGGTCATCATCCTGGATGAGGCCACCTCCGCGCTGGATAGTGTCAGCGAGAAGAAGATTCAGGAGGCTCTGGACCACCTCACCGCCGGTCGAACTACCTTTGTGGTGGCCCACCGCCTGTCCACCATCAAGGACGCGGACAAGATTGCCGTGATGGAGGCCGGCCGTTGCGTGGAGTGCGGCACCTACGACGAGCTGATGGCCAAAGAGGGCGCCTTCTACAAATACCGCCAGTTGCAGTTGTAATAAAAAAGAGTGGAACGCATCGCGTTCCACTCTTTTTGTTTTAGTTGAGTCCCTCTTCGCCCACTTGGGCAAACAATCTCTCCACCGCCTGCGACAGCAGGGGATGGGCGGTGAGGTCGGGGTCGGCGGCCAGCAGGTTGGCGGCGCTGTTTTGCGCCCGCTGCAGCAGCGGCATATCCTCCAACAAATCCGCCACCTTGAGTTGCGGCAGGCCGTGCTGGCGATTGCCGAAGAAATCGCCCGGTCCGCGGAGTTTTAGGTCCTCGTCTGCAATCTTGAATCCGTCGTTGGTGGCCTTCATCACGCCCAAGCGGCGGAGATTGTCCTCGCCGCGGTTGTCAGAAATCAAAATGCAGGTGGACTGGTGCTTGCCGCGACCCACGCGGCCACGGAGCTGGTGCAGCTGCGCCAGACCGAATCGCTCGGCGTTCTCGATGACCATAATCACCGCGTTGGGCACGTCCACGCCCACCTCGATGACGGTGGTGGACACCAACAGCTGAATCTCACCCGCCGCAAAGGCGGCCATCACCGCCTCTTTGTCGGCGGCCTTCATCTTGCCGTGCAAGAGACCGAGGGAGTAACCCTTAAACGGCCCTTTACGCAGCTGCTCGAACACCTCGGTGGCGGAGCGCAGATCCATCTCCTCGCTCTCCTCCACCAGGGGACACACGATAAATCCCTGCCGCCCCTCGTCTAGGTGCTTGCGCACGTAGCCGTAGGCGCGGTCGCGCTTATCTTCGCCCACGGCGAAGGTTTCCACCGGCTGACGACCGGGGGGCAGCTCGTCCAGCACCGACACGTCCAGGTCGCCGTAGAGAATCAGCGCCAGGGTGCGGGGGATGGGGGTGGCGGACATCACCAGCAGGTGGGGGTTGTGACCCTTGGCCGCCAGGGTGGCGCGTTGCGCCACGCCGAAGCGGTGCTGCTCGTCGGTGATGACCAGCCCCAGGTCGGCAAACTGCACCTTGTCGCTGATCAGTGCGTGGGTGCCGACAACAAAGTCGATGTCTCCCGCGGCGATGGCCTCGTGGAGCAATTTTTTCTTGGATGCGGTCAGCGAGCCGGTCAGCAGACCCACCCGCACCCCGTCACCCAGCAGTTTTTGCAGGGAGTTGGCGTGTTGCTCCGCCAAAATCTCGGTGGGCGCCATCATGGCCACCTGCTTGCCCGCCCCGATGACGGTATAGGCCACGCCCGCCGCCACAGCGGTCTTGCCGCTGCCCACGTCGCCCTGAATCAGGCGGGACATAGGCGCATCGCCCTTCATATCCGCCACACAGTCGGCGATGGCGCGGCTTTGTGCCCCCGTTAGGGTGAAGGGCAGGCGGGCGGTAAACTCCGCGGTGCGGTCGGCGGTGACCACCGCACCGCTGTGCCGCTTGTTGCGCCCTTTGAGCCGCAGTAGCCCCAGTTGCAATACGAATAATTCCTCATACACCAGCCGCCGCTTGGCCTCTTCCAGCGCGGCGTGGTCGGTGGGGAAGTGGATGGCGGTCAGCGCCGTCAGGCGGTCGCACAACCCCTCCCGCGCCACACAGTCGGTGGGCAGGGTCTCGGGCAGACCCACCCGCCGCGCCACGTCCAGTGCGTCGGCCACGTTTTGCTCAATCATCTTGTTGGTCAGACCCTCGGTGAGGGGGTAGAGGGGGCGAATCTTCGCCGCCGTCACCGACCCGATCTGAGGGCTGGTCATTTCTGCCCGTCGGCCGTCGGACACCACCGTGCCGTAGAGCAGAATCTCGTCGTCGCGGCGAATCTTGGCCGCGGCGTAGGGGTTGTTGAATAGGGTCACCTGCAGGGTTTGGTACCCGTCGGTGACGCGGAATCGATAGAGGGTCATCCCCTTGCGCACCCGATACTCGGTGGGGGCGTTGGCCACCCAGCCGCGGATGCAGCAGGGCACCCCCGGCTCGGCGTCGGAGATGAGCCGCGGCGCCGACCAGTCCTCGTACCCGCGGGGATAGTGGCACAGCAGATCCCACAGGGTGCGGATGCCCATCTTTTGATACAGGGCGGCCCGCTTCTCACCCACGCCCTTCAGCGTGCGGATGGATGCATATAGCGGCATACGGTCATCTCCTTTCTTTTTGTTATCTCCATTCTACCAAACTTCCCCTAAAATTTCAATATGCGATATTTTCTCTTTCCTTTTTCCGCCATTCTATGCTATACTGGGGATGAACAACTCCGAAACGAGGTGCTGACTATGAAAAAATGGCTATCTCTCCTGTGTGCGCTGGCTCTGCTGCTGGCGCTGGTGCCGATGGGCATGGTGGCGGTGACCGCCGAACCGAAGGCGCGCAAAACCCTGTATCAGGAGATTTTGGAGCGGGACGGCTTCATCGAGGGCGTGTGGTACCCTTGGTTTACCCACAACTACCTGGGCTGCGGCTTTACCACCAACGAGGTGGCCGCCACCTGGATCACCAATGCCTGGTACGATTTCAATAAGGTGGGCATCGACACCTACGGCGCCGACAAAATCTATGCCGAGATCTACAACCTCAAGGCGGTGGGCTACAATATGCTGGCCATCGCCGGCTCTCCCTACGGCGAGGGTGTCATCTACGACAATAACGGCGACGTCCTCGGCATCAAAGAGGATTATTTGCAGAACGTCGCCCGTTTTCTGGACATCTGCCGCGAGGTCGGTATGCCGGTGATGTGGAACATCTGCTTCCACACCTCCTCCGCCGCCGATTACTACGGCCCCGACGTGTGGAATATGATGTGCCGTATGTACTACGACCCCGCCGTGGCGGATCACTACGCCCAGCGGTTTGTGAAGCCTCTGTGTGAGGTGTTGGGGGAGTACGACGACGTGGTGGCGCTTATCGCCCTCACCGACGAGGTGGAGAATGAGATTCACGACGCCGACGAGCCCAACAACTGGGGCTATGCCAACAAGGCTTTCGGCACCACCAAGGAGAACATCCTCTACTTCGTCAACGCGATGAACGAGGCGGTGAAGAAAGAGGTGCCCCAGATTGCCCGCACCATCGCCGCCAACAGCGACGACCTGGGTCTGTACAGCGAGATTGAGCTGGACGTCCTGGGCCGCAACCGCTATTCCGACGAGGGCACCGTCCCCGACATCCAGCGGATGTACCCCACCGCGTCGATGCTGCTCACCGAGTGGAACCTCGCTGAGGCCAAGGGGATGAACGAGACCCAGTACAGCGCCATCCAGATCAAATTCCGCGACGAGATGAAGCGGGAGGGTTACCAAGGCGGCTTCCAGTGGTGCTGGCAGCCCAACGCCAAGGGCGGCGCCATGGACCTGCTGATGAGCGGCGGCTCGGTCACCGACTTCCGCCAGTCCATCTACGACCGTTACTACTACACCATCGACGCCAAGTCCGCCTATCAGGGCAAGGCGGTGACGCTGGATACCCCCAGCCTGTTCTATTACAAGGGCAACGGCCTGTTGGAATGGGTACCCTCCCGTCAGGCCACCTCGGTGACCATTGAGAAATCCTCCGACGGCAAGCGTTGGCAGACGGTGGCCGCCGATATTGACCCCGATACCTTGATGAAGAAGGGCAAGTGCGTCTATCAGGCCAAGAACGTCATCGCCACCGACTATTACCGCGTGACGGTGACCGACGGCAAGGGCCACACCGCCTCGGCGGTGACCAACCGCCCCGGCGCGGCGCTGGATTACGTGGGCAGCAGCCCCTCCTCCTCCGTCAAGGCGGTGGCGCGTCCTGCGGTGAAGAAGGCGGATGTTTCCTTCGGCTCTACCGCCACCCTGTCCCTGACCTCCTTCGGCAGCACCGCCAACCGCCCCAGCGGCGGCGCCAACTTGATTGCCAACGGCAATATGGAGCAGCTCAACAGCGGCCAGTGGAACAATTCCGCCTTTTTGGGCGATGCGGTGGAGGTGGTGCTGGATTCCACCACCCCCGATGGTTACAAGAGCTTGCACTTTGACACGCGAAACAGCGCTACCCCGCAGTGGTACACCTTTAAGGTGTCGGTGGCGAAGCATACCGATTACACCCTCTCTGCGTGGGTGAAGGGCGCCTTTATCGCCGATGACAACCGCTTTTATGCCTCTATGGGCGTGCTCAACCCCGCCACCAAGACCTTTGCCACCTACTCCGCTTACAATAATAAGCGCTCCCGTCAGGACCGCCAGATCTATCCCCCTGCGTGGGATAATCAGTGGCACCTGCGCTCGGTGACCTTTAATAGCGGTAACCAAACCGAGGTGGTCATCGGCTTCTACGGCGCACAGTCGGAGATGTGGATTGACGGTATGGCGCTGTACAACAGCAGTGTCGGCTCTGCCTATTACAGTGACCTGGCTCGCGGCGTGGTGGACTTCTCCTACAACTACCAGTATATGCGCTGCGACCCCGCCAAGAGCCTCACCGACAACGTCCGTATGGATGACGCCAAGTCTACCTACTGGCAGTCCGGCGGCGGCTGGGACAACGGCTTTATGAGTATTGTAAAAACCTCCGAGGTGTACGGCACCGCTATGAAATACACCGCCTCCGCCAAGCCGGCGGGCGTGTCCTACATCAAGTGGATACCGGTGAAGAAGAAGGCGGAATACATCATCACCTTTGACTACAAGGTGATCAAGGAGGGCGCCGGCCGCATCACCCTGGGCGTCAAGCAGGGCCCCGGCATCGTGTCGGTGGTGAACCTGGACTTCTGCGGCACCTCTCTCTATGAGGACGAAAACGGTTGGTGCACCTTCAGCACCAAGCTGGACACCGACGCCTTCGATCGGTTGGCCTTTATCGTCACCGATCTGGGCGGTGAGGCGCTGATTGACAATATCCGCCTGTTCGACCCCGATGACGGCAGTGACGTCACCGACCTGCCCGGCGGCAGCGGCGGCACCACCGCCCCCGTGGTGCGCCCCACCACCACCCGGAGCACCACCGCGGTGGCGGGGGATCCCACCACCACCATCACCGACCCCACCACGTCGTCTACCGACGGGGTCACCGCCACCACCGATACCACCGTCACCGATCCCATAGTGACCCTCCCCATCGAGGGGGTCACCACCACCGCCACCGACCCGCAGGGGGACACCGACACCATCGCCAAGAAGGAGTCCCACGCCCCCAATCGTGTGGTGCTGATCGGTATCGCATCGGCGGTGCTGCTCATCGCCGCGGCGGCGGTCGTTTGGCTGCTCCTGCGCAAGAAAAAGACCAAAGAATAAGCGAAAAAACGGCAAACAGGCAACTGTTTGCCGTTTTTTATAAAAATGGGTAGCCAAACAAAAAATAGTATGTTATAATGACTGTAACTGTGAATTCCAATCACGGGATTGACGAAAGGAGCGACTGTATTTATGAAGAAAACAGCCTGTAAAGTTCTGTCTCTGCTGTGTGCAGTGGTGATCGTGGCCTGCGTAGTGCCCTTCTCCGCCGCCGCCGAGATGGGATGCGACTTCCCCTGGACCAAGCAGCAGACCCTGCTGGAGAAAATCGTCGAGCGCGACGGTCTGATCGACGGCGTCTGGTATCCTTGGATCAACGCCGGCCAGAGCGGCCACAACCTCACCGGTAACGAGCTGATGGCCCGTCTGTACGACGATGCTTGGGCTCGTGTCGAGCTGGATTATTACGGTGCCGACAACGTGTACCGCGAGATCTACAACCTCAAGGCCATGGGCTTCAATATGATGGCTTGGGGCGGCTCCATCTACGGCGAGGGCGTCATCTATGACGAGCACGGCGACGTTCTCGGCATCAAGCAGGAGTACCTGGACAATGCCCGTCGTCTGCTGGATATGTGCCGTGAGATCGGTATGCCTGTGATGTGGAATATCTATTTCCACTCCTCCTCCGCTCCTCACTACTACGGTATGGAGGGCTGGAATATCATCTGCCGTATGCTGGGCGACCGCACTGTGGCCGACCACTATGCCGAGCGCTTTGTTAAGCCTCTGTGCCAGATGTTGGCCGAGTACCCCGACGTGGTGGCTCTGGTCTCCATCGCCGACGAGCCGGAGAACGAGATCAACGACGCCGCCATCGGCAATCACTTTGCTGATAGCATCCGCTCTATGTACGGCGTCAACCGCGACGATATGATCTACTTCATGAAGGGCATCAACGACGTCTGCAAGAAGGAGCTGCCGGGCGTGCCCCGCACCGTGGCCTCCAACAACAAGAATAAGACCACCTTCGCCGGCTTTGAGTTGGATCTGATGGGTCACAACCGCTACGACAACAACGCCAACGTGGACTCCACCGACACCTTCTTCACCGATGCGGACATCATCCTCACCGAGTACAACATCGGCGGCGACGGCAAGTTCACCGATCAGGAGTTCGCCGACCGACTGAAGAAGTTCCGTCAGAACTTCATCGCCAACGGCTACAAGGGCGGCTTCCAGTGGTGCTGGATTCCCAACGCCACCGACTCTGCCTACTATATGCTGAATAAGGGCGCCAAGAGCCAGACCGACTTTAAGGAGACGGTGGCCCTGACCCGCTACATCATCAACGACTATCGCGCCGACTATCGTTATGAGAAGTTCGGCGAGAAGAAGCCTGCCTTCGACACCCCCGTGCTGTACGCCAACAACGGCTCCGGTCTGGTGGAGTGGATTCCCTCCCGTAACGCCACCAAGGTGACCATCGAGCGTTCCGACGACGGCGGTAAGACCTGGAAGACCATCCTGAAGGATGCCGACTCTGCCCAGTACATCACCAAGGGCAAGGGCCGGTATACGGATAGCGATACCTCCAAGCCCAAGAGCGGCTTCTGCTATCGCGTGACTATGACCGACGGCAAGAACAAGGCCACCTCTGAGCCCAACAACAAGGCCGGCTCCGACACCGCCCACAAGGTGACCTACAAGGCTCCCGTCATCGACTATCCCACCCGTACCGACCGCATCACTCCTCTGTTCAAGAAGGCGGAGATGGAGCGCGCCCGACTGATCAAGTTCGGCGTCAACACCAACCGTCCCGAGGACGATTCCGTCAACCTGATTAAGAACGGCTCCTTCGAGTCCACCACCGGCGCTCAGTGGAACAACTCCACCTTCCTGAAATACGCCAAGGTGGTGACCGACAAGACCGCTCCCGAGGGCAACAAGAGCCTGTATTTCGACACCTCTTCTCAGAAAGAGGGCGCCTATTACAAGTTCACCGTCAAGGTGAAGCCCAACACCAACTACACCTTCTCCACCTGGGTCAAGGGTGACTATCTGGGCGAGGACAACGAGGGTCACGCCTCCATCGGTGTGTGGGATCCCGCGCTGAACGGCTTTATGGTCTACTGGGAGTTCTACCGTGACGCTTGCCGCGGCTCTCGTCTGGATCAGCAGATCTATCCCACCGCGTGGGACGACGAGTGGCACCTGCGCTCCGTGCAGTTTAACTCCGGCTCCGACACCGAGGTGACCATCGCCCTGTACGGTAAGGGCAGCCAGATGTGGGTGGACGGCATCGCTCTGTACGAGGCCACCCAGGGTGTCACCTACACCAGCCCCAACCGCGAGAGCTACCTGAGCTATAAGTACTACGTGGAGTGCGCCACCTGCGAGCCCTCCAAGAGTGTGACCCAGAACGTGCGTATGGACGACACCAAGAACACCTTCTGGCAGACCGGCGACGGCTGGCGCAACGGCTTCCTGAGCATCGTTGACAACAAGAACGAGTATGGCAAGTCTTTGAAGTACACCCCCACCGACGCCGTGGGTAACTACTACGTCAAGTGGGTGGACATCGAGCCCGACACCGAGTACGTCTTCTCCTTCAGCGCCAAGATTCTCAAGAACGGCGACGGTAAGATCGGTCTGATTGAGGATCGCTGGGGCACCCCTGTGGAGAGCTTCTTCGTTGAGTTCGACCAGGAGATCTTCGGCAGCGAGTGGCAGAATTACTCCATCCGCTTCAACAGCGCCGCCTTCGAGAAGTTGGGTATCGGCATCTGTGACCTGGGCGGTGAGGCTCTGATCGACAACATCCGTCTGTTCAAGACCTCCAACGCCAAGGAAGTGGTGGATCCCTACAAGGATCCCAACGGCGGCAACGCCACCGTGCCCTCCGCCACCGTGCCCACCACTAAGCCCACCGGCGGCAACAACAATGACGCCACCGACGCTACCCAGCCTTCCGAGACTCTGCCCTCTGAGGACGAGACTCAGCCCACCGACGCGGTGACCGATCCCTCCACCCCCGTGGATGATAGCGATAACTCTGACGCGGACGCTCCCGCCGACGAGGATATCACCACCGAGGTTGACGGCGGCAAGCAGGGCGGCAACGGCGGCCGTTTGGCTCTGCTGATCGGCGGTATTGCCGGCGGTGCCATCCTGCTGGTTGGCATCGGCGTGGCCCTGTTCTTCATTCTGCGCAAGAAAAAATAATCTGACCTAATCGAAACGGCGTGTGCATTTCGCACACGCCGTTTTTTTGCGTCCACTCTGAAAAAAACTGATAGCCAATCGCCAATTTGTGTGATACAATGGGAAAAAGCCTTCCAAAAAAAGGAGGATGCGTATGACACCCCGACTATTGGCGCTGGCCTGCGCCGCGCTTTTACTGTGTCCCGCCCTGCCGCTATCGGCGGCACAGGCTCCCGGCGGCGATTTTGCCTATACCGACGCGAAAAAGCCGAT
>JAZREF010000049.1:0-12540 GCA_045660625.1 Acutalibacteraceae bacterium | reverse complement strand
GCACTGGTGGGCCTTCAGGGACTTGAACCCGGGACCAACCGGTTATGAGCCGGTCGCTCTAACCAACTGAGCTAAAGGCCCAAATCGGAGACTCTCGTCAGTCACAACCGATATTTTACCACATATTTTCGAATTGTCAAGAGATTTTTTCGTCTTTCGCCAAATACTTGCGCATAACGTGGACGCACACGGGCACCGACACCGCCGCGGTGCCGATATCCGACAACGGCTGGGCCATCTGCACGCCCAAAATCGGGTCCACCCCGTGGATTGCCCAGGCGATCAGGTAGGGCACGCCGATGACGATGGGGATGAAAAACAGACCCTGACGCGCCAGCGACAGGAAACTGGCGGGCACCACGCGACCCATAGTCTGGGTCAGCATGGTACACATCACCGTCCACGCCATCAGCGGGAAGCTGACGCACTGCAGGCGCAGAGCCAGGGTGCCGATCTCGATGACCGCGGGGTCGGTACTGAACAGACCCACCAATTCGGGCGCGAAGAAAGCACCCGCCACCGACGCCACAAACAGCAGTACGGTGCCAAGCTTGACGCAGAACCAAAAGGCCTCCTTGACACGGCTATACAGACCCGCGCCGTAGTTGAAACCACACACAGGCTGGAAACCCTGACCAAAGCCGAGGATAGCGGCAAAGGCCATATGCATAACGCGGGCGGCGATGCCCATCGCCGCGATGGCGGGGTCGCCGCCAAAGGTGCCCGCCACCCAGTTGAGGGAGATGGTGGACACGCTGGACAGACCCTGACGGCACAGGGACGGGAAACCGCCGCGGAGCAGCTCGGAGAAATCCCCACGACGCGGGCGGGCGCGACGAATCGACATCCGCAGATTCTCGCCGCGGGTGGTGCCGTAAAGCAGCAGCAGGAAACTCACCGCCTGGCTGATGACGGTGGCCACCGCCGCGCCGGTGACACCCATATCCAAGCCAAATATAAACACGGGGTCGAGGGCGATGTTCAGCAGGCCGCCGGAGCCGATGCCGATCATACTGTAAAAGGCCGCGCCCTGAAAGCGGAGCTGGTTATTCAGCGTAAAGGCGCCGGTCATCCACGGGGCACCCAGCAGGATGATGCGCAGATAGTCCTTGGCATAAGGCAGGATGGTCTCGGTAGAGCCGAGGAGTCGTGCCAACGGGTCGAGGAAAATCAGGCCCAGCGCCGAGATGACGCAACCGGTCAGAACCGAGGCGAAAAAGGCGAAGGAGGCCATATGAGAGGCGTCCTCGCGGCGCTGCTGACCCAGAGCGCGGGAGATGAAATTCCCCGATCCCTGACCGAACAGGAAGCCGCAGGCCTGAATGATAGCCATAAAGGAAAACACCACGCCCACCGCGCCGGTGGCGGAGGTGTCGTCCAGCAGACCGACGAAGAAGGTGTCCGCCATATTGTAGATGGAAGTGATTAGCATAGTGATGACGGTGGGTACCGCCAGCTTGCCGATGAGCCGCCCCACGGGAGTGGTGGTCATTTGGATGTATTTTTCGTTGTGCTCCACGCAGGACACCTCCTTTTAGGTTGTTATAAGTATTTACACATTAAACTGCAGGTACGAAGAGCGCAAATCTTCAATCTGCACCTTTTCGCACAGAGATAACCGTTCTGTACTTTTCGCAACAAAACGATCCGACATATTGACACCTATACGAACAATAGCACTACTCTTGTATCCCCACCCAAAACTGGGAAAACGTTTCGTGGTGTCTGTGATGATTTCTTTCCATACAAAGCGAACGTCTTCGCCCTCTTTCATTTTCAGGTTCGCCACTACCTTCTCTTGAGTGAACGTAACCACTACTTCGGATACGGCATCGTACGGCACTACCTTCTTTTCCCGCCAAGAGAGCAGGACAATGCGCTTTTCGTTGATACGCATACCGTAGTTAAAACGTTTCCACGACCCTTTTAAGAGAACCAACGCACACAAAACGCATATCAAAGCGCCGATATATTGTTGCGCTTTGACAACAAGTACAACCGCCAAAGGGCCCAAAATGACAATTGTCAAACAATAGCCCAAAGCAGCCCACCAAGCATTTCGATAAGGAACCGTCATCTTGGTTTTCATAGCGTCAATTCTCCTTTCAGGAATATTTACGCAAAATCTTCTTATACGCGCGGTAGACGAGGACGATGGCGATCATATCCAGCGTCAAAATCGCCACGCCGGCGATGGGATGGATCGCTCCGCCCACGGCGGCGGCAAAATACGCCCAGCCATAGATGTTATACACCCGTGCCATCTCCCGATTGTAGGCGGGGACGTCTTTCACCTTGCCCTTCAGCGAGGTATCCCCCGACCAAAAAGAAATGGGATCTTTGCCGTCCTTGCCAAATTTGGCAATACCCCAAAACGCCGCCGCACACATAAAATAACAGATAAAACTGATGATTCGTCCTGCCATAGGAGTGCCTCCTTATTTCCGCACAAGGCTCACGATGCATTCCACGTGCTCGGTGTGGGGGAACATATCCACCGGCTGAATCTTCTTCACCCGATAGCCGTTCTTCACCAAAAAGGCCACGTCACGGGCTTGGGTTTCGGGGTTGCAGGAGATGTACACCACCTTCTTGGGCGCCAGAGTCACCAGACACTTTAAGAACTCCAGGCTGGCGCCGGCACGGGGCGGATCCATAATCACCACGTCGTATTTGGCGCCCTTTTGCGCCTCTTTCACCATAAACCGACCCGCATCGTCCTCGAAGAAGGCGATGTTGCTCACGCCATTGAGTTCGGCGTTAACTTTCGCATCCTTAACCGCGTCGGCGTTGAGCTCCACGCCCACCACACGCTTCGCCAAGGGCGAGGCGATGATGCCGATGGTGCCGGTGCCGCAATAGGCGTCCAGCACCGTCTCCTTGCCACTCAACTCGGCAAATTCCAGCGCCTTGCCGTACAGCACGGCGGTCTGGGTGGGATTGACCTGATAGAACGCCTTGGGGGAAATGCGGAAGCGGAATCCGCACAGATCCTCCTCGATGTAGCCGCTGCCGAACAACACGCGGCTCTCCTCGCCAAGGAGCAGACTGGTGCGCTTGTTGTTCACATTCTGCACGATGGTGGTGATCTCGGGATGGCGAGAAAGGAGAGCGTTGACGAACTGCTCCTCCTTGGGGAAATCCATCACGCCCGTCACCAGCACCACCATAATCTCGCCACTGGAGAACCCCCGCTTAATCAGCACGTGGCGCAGAAACCCCTTCATCGTTACGTCGTTGAAGGCTTTTAACTTAAAACTTTTCAGCAGTTTACGCACGGTGACGATGATCTCGTCGGCTTTCTCGTCCTCAATGAGGCACTTATCCACCGGCACGATCTTGTGGGTGGAGGACTGGTAGATGCCGGAAATCGGCTCGCCGTTGCGCTCGCCAAAGGCGGCCTGCACCTTGTTGCGGTAATGGTAGGGGTGCTCCATGCCGATGATCTCATCCACGTGGCGGTATTTGCCCAGTAATTTGATGACCTTGACCTGCTTAAAGCTCAGCTGGCGGTCGTAGGTCATATTTTGCAGCTGACATCCGCCACACTTCTTGGCGTGGGGACAAGCTAATGCACATTTACTCATAGTCAATTTTCCTTTATCAAACTGGCGACGTTCTCGCAATGAGCCGTCCGCGGAAACAAGTCCACGGGTTGTACCCACTGGGTGCGGTAGCCCTTGTCGGCGAACAATTTGAGGTCGCGAGCCAACGTGGCCGGGTCACAGGACACGTACACCACCCGCTCGGGGGCCATTTGCTGGGCCACGGTATCGATCAGGTCGGGGGAACAGCCCTTGCGGGGCGGATCCAGCACCACCACGTCCACGTGGGTGCCCTCCCCCGCCAACTGAGCGGCGGCCTGCGCCGCGTCGGCGCAGATAAAGCGGGCGTTGCGGATGCGGTTGGCAGAAGCGTTCTTCTTGGCGTCGCGGACGGCGGCCTCCACCACCTCCACGCCAATGACGGCGCCGGCGGTGTGAGCCATCGACAGACCGATGGTGCCGGTACCGCAATAGAGATCCAGCAGGGTCTCCTTGCCGGTCAGAGCGGCGGCCTGCGCCGCTAAGCGGTATAGCTTCTCGGTCTGGGCGTGGTTGACCTGATAGAAGGAATGGGGCGACAGGCGGAAACGCAAACCGCAGAGGCGATCCACGATGGAATCCGCACCCCACAGAGTGATGCTCCGCTTGCCCAAGATCACGTTGGTGCGATCGGGGTTGACGTTGAGGGACAGGGACACCATATTGGGTGCCGCCTCCACCAAGAGTTCGATCAGCCGCTCCTCGGCGGGGATGCGTCGCTCGGTGCAGACGATACACACCATCATCTCGGCGGTGACGGCGGCCTGACGGATATAGATATGCCGCACCAGACCGGAATGATGCTCCTCGTCGTAGGCGGGCACGTCGCACTCCACCATCCAACGCTCCACCGCATCCAGTACGGCGGCGTAGCCCTCCGGCTGCAGGCGGCAATCCTTGCAGGGGATGATGCGATGGCTGCGGGGGGCGTAGAAGCCGATGACAGGACGGCCGTCGGGGCCGGGAGCCACCGGGAACTGGGCCTTATTGCGGTAGCGATCGGGGCTGTCGCCGCCCATCAGAGGCAGCACGGGCGCCTCGATGCCGCCCACACGGCGGATAGTCTCCTGCACCCACTCCTGCTTATAGCGGCACTCCGCCTCGTAGGTGACGTGGCGCCAGTTGCAGCCGCCGCACTTGCCATAAGCGGCGCAGCCGCTGTCGGCGCAACGGTCGGTAGAGGGGGTGATAAGCTGCTCCACCTTGCCAAAGGCGTGGTTCTTCAGCACCTTGACGATGCGGCAGAGGATGGTGTCCCCCACCGCGGTGCCGGGGACAAACACCACCATACCGGGAGCGGGGATGTCCGCGTCGATATAGCGCGCCACGCCGCTGCCCTCGCCGGTGACGGCGGTAATATTCAGTTGGGTCAGCATATTCTTCTGCAATGCCACAATGGTGTCCCCCTCAAGGAAAAATAATCGTAATCAATTTATTTTACACTAAACGACAAGAAAGTGCAAGGAAAAGTGTAAAAAAAGAGGACGTTCCACAGGAACATCCTCTTTCACTCATTCGCTTTTGAAACGCTCGGGGCGCTTGATGCGGTTCCACGCATCGTAGGCGGTGCGGCTGTCGGCCTCCTCCAGCAGGGTCTTCTCCTCCTGCTCCGGCTCCTCCACCAGAATCAGATAGGTGCGGCCGTCGTAACGGAAGCGGAAGTGGCGGGCGCCGATGGTGTGCTCGCCCAGGGTGAAATACTCGCGACCGCTGTTGTGACCATGGCCGTGTCTGTTGTTGCTCATAGAATACACCGTCCTTTACTGTACCTGCCTATTGTACCGAACGGCGGCGGTTTTGTCAACCTATTTTCAGTTGCAGGCGGAATTTGTCGGAAATCATGGCGATAAACTCCGAGTTAGTGGGTTTGCCACGCTCATTGTGGATGGTGTAGCCGAAGTAAGCGGTGAGGGTGTCCACGTCACCCCGATCCCACGCCACCTCGATGGCGTGGCGGATGGCACGCTCCACCCGAGAGGAGGTGGTGCCGTGCTTCTTAGCCACGGCAGGATACAGACGCTTGGTGATGGCGCTGATGATGCTGTCATCCTCGATGGCCATCAGGATGGCATCGCGGAGATACTGGTAGCCTTTGATGTGGGCGGGCACGCCGATCTGATGGATGATCTCGGTGACCTGCAATTCCAAATTGGAGGCTGCCGAACGGAGAGGCACAGCAGGATGATCGCCGCACAAGGACTGAATGCGACGAGCGATGGCGTCGGCGTCAAAAGGCTTGAGGAAGTAATAATCCGCCCCCGCTGCCATAGCCTCCCGCTCCAGGGCGGGGTTGTCGAACCCCGACATCACCATCACCAAGGGACGGTGCTCTACCTGCCGAAGCCCCTCCAGCACCCCCAGCGCATCCAGCCGCGGCAGGAACAAATCCAGCAAAACCACGTCGTATTTCTGGTTTGTAAGCGCTTCCAACGCTATATTTCCGTCCTTTTCCGTCAGGGTGACGTCCAATCCGTGGGATTTCATCACGTTGGCACAGGGCACGGCAAAATACTCGCTGTTGTCCGCCAACAAAACACTGATTTTTCTACTCATAACGCACAATTCTCCTCTGTTTTTGTGTTCGGTCTTACCCGTCGAGGTTATTCTATCACAATTACCAAAAAATGGCAATAGATAAAATGACAAAAAATGGTATTTCGCTCGACGGGTTTCGACAAAAGCGGAGAAGCCGCACGGTTGTGGGGTTTTATCGGGTTCAGAGGACGCAAAAAGGCGCCGACGGAATGCCGTCGGCGCCAAAAATACAGGCGTAAAGGATATGTGCTTTACAGTAGTAAATCAGGCGAACAGAGCCTCCAGCTCCGCCTTAGGACGCACACCGATCACCGTGCCGGCCACTTTGCCGTCCTTGATGGCCACCAAGGTGGGGATGCTCTCGATGCCGAAAGCACCGGCCAACTCAGGATGGTCATCCACATTCACCTTTCCCACCTTAATGGCGGGATTTTCGGAGGCGAACTCGTCCACCACGGGGGCCATCATACGGCAGGGGCCGCACCAGGTGGCCCAAAAGTCGATCAGCACAGGCTTATCGCTCTTAAGCACCTCAGCCTCAAAATTATCTAACGTCAATTCCAATACAGACATACCAAAACCTCCTGTAAAGTATTATTCTTTACTCTTGTAGTACAACATACAGTGGCAATAACCTTCGAAATTCGGGTCAGCGATCTGCTGACGGAACTCCTCGCAGATACACTTGTATTCCTCTTTCTTCGGCAGGCGGCAGGGGCAATAGCCGTCCTTAGCCTTCAGACCTTCCTTGATGCGAGCCACCACTTCTTTGTCTTCATTCAGTCTCACTGCCATGGGTATCGCCTCCCTTCCAGTAGAGTATACAATATTTACAGCGATTATGCAAGAGGAAACGCACAGTTGCTTGTCTTGCAGATAGGGGCGTGTTACAATGCTAACGAGGTGATGATTATGCAAACGAAAGACGTTCTACTCACTCTGCGCACACAGTACGGCCTCTCCCAAGACGAGTTGGCGGAGAAGGTATTCGTAACACGACAAGCGGTTTCCCGCTGGGAAACGGGTGAAACCACGCCCAATATCGACACGCTGAAACTGCTGGCCACTCTGTTTGACGTATCCATCGATATGCTGCTGGGCGAACCGCGTCCGCTCATCTGTCGCCACTGCGGTATGACCCTGCAAGAGTCCATTCTGCCCTCCTCCGATGTCTGCCCTCACTGCGGTGATGCCGCCAACTATTGTGCACAATACGCGCAAATCGGCGGTGAGAATGCCTTTGCTGCATTCAAAGCTCAGCTGATGGAGGAGCTGAACGCCTTGCAAATCGATGGGATGCCGCAGGTGGAAGAACTGAATGCCTTGCCGGGTGAGTTTGTGAATATCGCGTATCGCCTGCCGAACGGTCAGTGTGTACCATTCTTAGATGACAGTGCCACCTATTTAGGCAATCAGCTTCCCTGCCTATTTGATGACAGCCGCTGTTTCGGCGTGGTGACCAATATGGAGTTTCTGCTAGTGTGTACCTATGGAGAAAACGGCGCCGACCCCGAACTGATCCTCTACAAAAAACGATGAAAAAAGCCGACCTATATCAGGTCGGCTTTTTTATTAGGCATTCTCTTTACCCAGATTCAACCACACAATAGCGGCCAGCACCAACAGAATACCCACCAGCGTAAAGCCATCGGGCAGCACGCGGAGCACCACAATCTGCAAGAGGGTGGCGCAGGCAGGCTCCACCGCCGCCATCACCGAGGCCTTGGAATTGTCGATGTGCTTGAGGCCGGCAGTGTACAGGAGATAGGCACCCACGGTGCCCACCACCACGTAAGCCACCAGCGGCAGCCACAGGCCGAGGCCGTAGGCGGCAGAGGAGGTGGCGATCAGGTCGAAATCGGTGAAAAATACGCCGCCTACCGCCGACAACAGGAATGTGTAGAAGGTGATGGTCATGGGATGATAGCCACGCCGGATGGCGTAGCGGGAGAAGATGCTATACAGTGCATAGCCAAAGCCCGCGCCGATACCCATCAGCAGACCACCGGGGGTGAAATTGCCACCCTCGGTGAGGATGCCGGACACCAGCACGCAACCGATCATAGTCAGCACCAACGCACCTACGCCCCGTGCCTTGATCTTCTCACGGAATAGCAAGAGGCTCAGCAACATCACGAAGATGGGCGAGGTGTACAGCAGTACCGCGGCGATGGCCATACCCGAGGTGGTGATGGTGTTGTAATAGCAGAAATTGAAGAACAGCACGCTGAACACGCCGCTGCCGATAAAGCACCACAGGTCGCCCAGACGAATGCGGAGGAGTTTGCGGTCGATGCAGAGCATCAAGGGCAGCATCAGCAACGCGGTGAGGATGCCACGCAGCTCCACCAGCTCCATGGCGTTGACTCCTGCGGCCTTGACCCGACCGACGAACAGGCCGGTGCAACCCCACAGACAGCCGGCGATAATCACCAGCAAGCCACCGAGGGCGGCGGAAGATTTGAGTTTTTTCATACATTTACTCCTAAAAAGACGGCACAGCCGAAACTGTGCCGTCTTGAATGGGTCTTGGATTAGAACGCGATCTTCTCCTCCAGCCAAGCCTTCAGCTCGCTGATGGGCATACGCACCTGCTCCATGGTGTCACGGTCACGGACGGTGACGCAGTTGTCAGCGGGGGTGTTGTCGTCGCCGACGGTCTGGAAGTCCACGGTGATGCAGTAGGGAGTACCGATCTCGTCCTCACGGCGGTAACGCTTACCGATAGAGCCGGCGTCGTCAAAGTCCACCATAAAGTACTTGGACAGCTCCTGCTGAATCTCCAGAGCCTTATCGCTCAGCTTCTTGGACAGGGGCAGGATAGCGCACTTGAAGGGAGCCAGAGCGGGATGCAGACGCAGCACGGTGCGGACATCGTTCTTCTCGGCGTCCACAACCTCCTCGTCGTAGGCGTCGCACAGCACGGACAGCACGGTACGTTCCACGCCCAGAGAGGGCTCCACCACGTAGGGGATGATGTGCTCATTGGACTCCTGATCGAAGTAGGTCAGATCCTTGTTGGAGGTGTTCTGGTGCTGGGTCAGGTCGTAGTCGGTACGGTCTGCCACGCCCCACAGCTCGCCCCAACCAAAGGGGAACAGGAACTCGAAGTCGGTGGTCGCCTTAGAATAGAAGCACAGCTCCTCGGGATCGTGGTCACGCAGGCGGATATTCTCCTCCTTCAGGCCGATGGCCAGCAGCCAATCGCGGCAGAACTGACGCCAGTAGGCGAACCACTCCAGGACGGTGCCGGGCTTGCAGAAGAACTCCAGCTCCATCTGCTCGCACTCACGCACGCGGAAGATGAAGTTGCCGGGGGTGATCTCGTTACGGAAAGACTTACCGATCTGAGCGATACCGAAGGGCAGCTTACGACGGGTGGTGCGCTGAACGTTGACAAAGTTGGTGAAGATACCCTGAGCGGTCTCGGGACGCAGATACACGGTGTTCTTAGCATCCTCGGTGACACCCTGGAAGGTCTTGAACATCAGGTTAAACTGACGGATGTCGGTGAAGTTATGCTTGCCGCAGGTGGGGCAAGGAATGTTGTGCTCCTCCACAAAGTCCTTCATCTCAGCCTGAGTGAAGGCGTCGATGGGCTTGGGCAGCTCAAAAGAGTTCTCCTGGCACCAATCCTCGATGATCTTATCGGCACGGAAACGCTCCTTGCACTCCTTGCAGTCCATCAGGGGATCGGAGAAGCCGGCCAGGTGACCGGAGGCCACCCAGGTCTGGGGGTTCATCAGGATGGCGGCGTCCAGACCCACGTTGTAGGGGTTCTCCTGAACGAACTTTTTCCACCACGCCTTTTTGACGTTGTTTTTCAGCTCAACGCCCAAGGGGCCGTAGTCCCAGGTGTTGGCCAGGCCGCCGTAGATCTCGGAGCCGGGGAAAATATAACCGCGACCTTTGCACAAGGTCACGATTTTTTCCATAGTTTTTTCGGTGTTTTTCATATTGATTGCCTCCTCTTATTCCCCGAAGTGGTTTCTTCGGTAATAGACCTTACTATTTTAGTATAAAATCACAAAAAAGTCAACCACAATCCACTGTATATACCGCCTAAGTTGGGACATTACAGGTCGTTTTTTCGGTGTATTTGTACAAAAAGCACGAATATTTTTCAACACAATGGTTAAAATTCTATACATTTGCAAATTGGGTGTTGACATTTGCAAAAAAGTCCAGTATACTGCATATTGTATCTTTGCGCGCTCTGGCCAATGGGAGGGGTATGGATGGACAACCGCACATTACCCGTCGCTCAGGCCGCCGCAGGCGATCAAGAGGCTTTTGCCCTGTTGGCGCACCGTATGATGCCCCTCATCCACGCCCAGATCCACAGCTGCCGCTGTGCCGGAGTGGAGGACGAGGACCTAGCTCAGGAGGCGCTGATGGGTCTGCTGGCCGCCGTACGCACCTACCGCGAGGATGGTGGCGCGGCCTTCACCACCTACGCCCCCGCCTGCATCCGCCACCGCCTGTTGTCGGTGGCCCGCCGCTATGGCGCCCTAACCGACCACGAGGTACCCATCGAGGACAGTCCCGACCTACCGGACACCGCCGCCGACCCCGCCCTGCGCCTGCAGGAGCAGGAGGAGCTAGAGGGTCTGCTGGAGCGACTGCGCACACGCCTGACGGATAAGGAATATCAGGTGCTGCTATTGCGGTTGCGCGACTGCTCCTACGCAGAGATCGCCGCACGCCTGGGCATCACCCCCAAGGCGGTGGACAACGCGGTGCAACGTATGCGCCGCAAACTAACATAGGCAATAACGGCATGCAGCCGTTTGCAATATGGGAAAGCCCCATATTATCATATCAAAGCGAGGTATAACCACATGTACGAGGACAAGACTTTAGTATGCAAAGAGTGCGGTAACGAGTTCATCTTCACCGCCGGCGAGCAGGAGTTCTACGCTGAGAAGGGTTTCGTTAACGAGCCCCAGCGCTGCAAGGCCTGCCGTGACGCCCGCAAGAATGCCGGCCGTCCCGCCCGCGAGATGCATGACGCTGTGTGCGCCAACTGCGGCAAGGAGTGCAAGGTGCCCTTCCAGCCCCGTGAGGATCGCCCCGTCTATTGCAGCGAGTGCTTCGCCAGCATGAAGGGCGAGAACTAATTCATATTAGTCTGCCTAAGGCCGTTCACCGCAAGGTGGACGGCCTTTTTCCTTTTCCGCGGGTATCACTCTGACCCTTGACGAAATCCGAAAATGTGGTACAATAATACCATTGTTGAGAAAGGAGGAACGGTATGGCACTGACCTTGTTGTTTGCCGCTGTCAGCGGTGGAATAACCGCCCTGCTGTGGGCAGGCGGATTGTCCCCGTGGTGGCTGTTGCCCGTGTGGCTGGGTATTTTCGCGGCATTGTCGCTGGTGGGCATCGTCTGTATGATCGGAGGGCTCTACCTCTTCCTGCCGAAGACCGACCCCTCTCCTCGTCAACGCCGCATCACCCACCGCGTGATGAAGGCGATCCTGCGCTGGCTACTGGTGACGTTGGGTATGCGGGTGAAGATCACCGGCACAGACAAGCTGCCCAACGACCCCTATCTGCTGGTGTGTAACCACCGCTCCGCCTTTGACCCCATCTGCACCGTGGCGGCGTTGTCCTCCCACATTGTGTTTGTGTGCAAACCCAGCGTGCTGAAGATTCCCGTCATCGGTTCGACTATGGCGCGGCTGTGCTTTTTGGACATTGACCGCGAGAACGCCCGCAACGCCGTGACCACCATCAAGCGGTCGGCAGAACTGATTAAGGATGTAGGCCTGTGCGTGGGCATTTATCCTGAGGGAACGCGGAGCAAGACCGATGACCTCCTCCCCTTCCACGCAGGTTCGTTTAAGATTGCAAAGTTGGCAGATTGCCCTGTGGCGGTGGCCACCATCCGCTATGAGAAAAGCGGTCTGCTACCGTGGAACAAGCGGGTGTATCTGCACATCGCCGACGTGATGGACACCGCCTATGTGGCGGAGTCGAACACCGCCGCTATGACCGAGCGGGCCGAAGCGGTGATGCGCAAAAATTTGGGGTTATAATCGAGAAAAGGAGCCGAGGCGATTGCCTCGTCTCTTTTTATGTAGCGAGTTAATTGTGACACGGTAGGGGCGGGCGTCCACGACCGCCCGCAAAACAGGCTCTTTTCTGTATAATTCACGCTGTTTTATACTATTTGTAATCAAAATCACACCATATTGCCGCTTTTTTCCATCAATACGGCGATGGCGGCGAGGGGAGCGGTCTCGCATCGCAGGATGCGAGGACCTAATGTGGCGATCTTTCCGCCCGCCTGCAACACGGCCTCTACTTCTGCCGGGTCAAAACCGCCCTCGGGACCCACCACCAAACTCACCGCCGTATCCGCCGGAGTCACCAGCCGACCGATGGGCTGACCGCCGCCCTCGTAGCAGAGCAGGGTG
>JAZREF010000048.1:0-24097 GCA_045660625.1 Acutalibacteraceae bacterium | reverse complement strand
CACACCAAACCGAGGAATTGACCTCCGTCGACATAGACCTCAACGCAGACGGTGAAAAGGAATCCGTGACAGTAGTTCGATACGGTAGTAACTCCGATCGGTTTGGTTTGTTGGTGAGAAAAGCCGACGGCACTATTGTCGCTGGTTATTCGGTTAGTATGTATCTGGGAGGAGAAGAATTAGACCACAATTTGTACTTCTATCAACTCGAGGATGAGCAGGGGCAGGAGCAACTGCTGATGGTGGATGCGTGGACAACCGAACGATACTATGTGGACAAGGTGACAGTGGACGGCTTGGTGGACATTAATGTGACAACTCTGACCGAATGGACGGAGTATATGGATGAAACCAAAGCAGAACTGCTTTTCTACATCAATGGTTCGGAATTCTATTTCCCCGATGAAGACCCGTCCGATGATTCCAATGCTGGCACTACGATTCTTAATATAGCCTTTCCCTCCGATTTTGTGGATGCAAACTACACTCCCGAGCCATTGACTGCCTCTGCGGATTTTGAATGGGGACAATACGTGCCTTTTATCCAATGTAACGGCCAGTATTACCGCCGCCATATGCAGTATTACGACGCCGGCTTCCTCACCAGCGAATGCACCTCCCTGCAGGACGCGTGCCAATTGTACGACAAGCTCAACGATCAATACCTCACCCAATCCGACGTAGTGGATCTCCCCTTTGAAGATATGCCGACCTCTACTATTGAGAAGGGACCCAAAACGTTGCTTGGTCGTTCTATGTACGAAGATATGCTGTTCCGCAGTCATATCGTGTCCCTTTCCCCCGACCTGCGACGCATTGATAAGGTGTCTTTTTCGTTCCAAGGGGATGAAAATACAAAATCTTTAGTGGCGCAGGAGTTGTGGCAGGATATCTATGAGGTCTACCAAGACGGCGTCTTGATACACACCCACCAACAGCCGAATCAAGCATATGAAGGTGAAGATTATTTTACCTACACTGCGTATGAAGATTACTTCAATGTGCGTCCCGCCTCTCCGACCGACAGCATTCCTTCTTGGGTAGAAATACAAGGGAAAAGATATACACTCAAGACAGCCAACGAGCAGGTGGCCGTGTACTCCTATCAGGCAGAGCGTTATGTCATCTATTCCGTATCGGATATGACATTGTTGTATGACATCACCTTAGAACGCACCATAACCGAGGCGGAAGATCGATATATGGAGATCGTACAGGTGGTACAGGATCGCTATCTGTTGATCAGCGCATCCATCGGTATCGACGAGCCTGACAGCTATTATAACTGTGCGTATCTGTACGATCTGCAGACCCATGAAATGACCTATTTGGAAGATCACGCCTTTAATCCCTCTCTGTCTCCGGACGGCAAATATCTGGCTTACGCCGCCTTTTTCGGTGAAGGCATCGGCATCGAAAACGGAGAGGAGATCCCGATGAAGCAAGGTTTTTATATCAAGAATCTACAAAACGACACCACCGTCTTTTTCGAAGATTCCAGCGGCTATATCGCCGGTTGGGTGGATGAAGAAATCTTAATGGAAACGATTACTACGGCATCCACACCGTAAACATCCAATCCCGTATTCCGTATGGTAATGACGCAAACCCTATTTTGCATCACTTTACACTACTTGACATTGCTCTAACACTGATCTATACTGTGTAACACAGAGCGACATAAAAGAATGCAGGAGTTCACATGCGTTGTACAGAACTGTGTCGCAGGATAAGAGAGATCACTGAAAACCGCGATTTTAGGCTGGTTAGAGCGCCTGCTATGACGGAACAATCGGAGCCGTACCACGGCGAGATTGTTCACACGCAGGAGGTCAGGGGTTCGAGTCCCTTCGCGCCCACCAAAATTAAAGCACCACCCAATCGGGTGGTGCTTTTAATTTTGCGCGCGTAAGGGACGAAAGTGCGACGTTTTCCGATTTCGCTTTGCGAAACGGCGGTTGTTCAGACCGCCGAGGGAAACTCGACGGAGTTCGTCTTTGACGAACTCCACCCTTCGCGCCCACCAAAAACAAACGGACATCCTTTTGGATGTCCGTTCTATTTTTGCGCGCGCAAGAGTTCGCCACCGTTTTTGCCTCCTCACATTTTCCATTTGACAGAGCTATCAATAACTGATATACTATACATTGATATACTATTCTTTAATTATTAGATCGACCCGAAGGAGGGCTTATTTTATGAAAAAATCCATTGCGCTGTTGTTGGCTGTGCTGATGCTGGTGAGCGTCACCGCCTGCGGTAAGGATAGCGGCGACGATACCACCGTCACCACCACGACTACGACGACCACCACCACGGCGGGGGAGGACGGCACCACCACCACGGCGCCCGACGACACCACCACCGCGACGGTGGACACCACCGAGGCGACCACGACCACCACGGCGACCACCACGGTGTTTGTGCCCTCCGGTGCTACCGTGCCCATCGGCACCAAGCCCACCACCACGACCACTACCAAGAAGCCTACCACCACCACGGGTGTGCAGGATCCTGACGTCGTCGGTACCACCACGACCACCACTACCACCACCACGACCACTACGACCACCACCACCACGGTGAAGCCCACCGAGCCCCAGGGTCCCTACATCGTCCTGCCGGAGATCGGCAGCGACATCGACGTGACCAAGAAGAAGAACCGCATCCGCGTCAGTGACGTGGCCGCGTGGAATAACGACGACGGCACCATCGGCGTCCAGCTGACCTTCAAGAATTACAGCTCCAACTGGATCACCGAGGAGACCGACTACGTCGAGTACACCTGCTATGACAAGAACGGCAAGGCGGTGCGGAAGGGCAAGATTATGATCGGCGTCATCGACACCAAGAAGCACCCGGTCAGATCCTATGAGTTCAGCGTGCCCTCTACCACCGTCGAGGTGCGCATCACCAAGAGTAAGATTGTCTATTGGACCGAGTGGGCGTAAGCCGCTCTATCACATATACGAGAGGAGAAATTATCTATGTGTAATTTCAAGAAATTGTTGTCCTGCCTGTTGGTGCTGGCTATGCTGGGCTCCGTGGCCGTGATGACCTCTGCCGAGACCGAGTCTTCCGTGTTTAACGACGAGATTCTGCACAGCATCACCACCGAGGACAAGACCGGTCTGGGTCTGGCCTTCAAGTTCACCGCCAACGTGAGTGGCGCTGCAAAGGACGGAAACTACGCGGCTACTGATTACGGCACCGCCACCGTGGACGGCGTGACGTACGACGTGGTGACTATGGGTGCCATTATGGCGAACCGGGCCGAGGATATTGCTAACATCGACAACCTGACCATCACCGACAATGTCGATGATGTCAACGTCTTGAATGTGAAAGCACAGAAATTGTACGAGACGGATGAGGCTACTTGCTCTTTCATCGTGCGTATCACCCACCTGCCTGAGAAGGCTCTGGGTCGTGCCATCGCCGCCCGCCCCTATATCGTGCTGAAGGATGCCAACGGCGACGAGACCACCCTCTATGGTGCCAGCGACATCTGCACCTATAACACGGTGTACTACGAGCACAACGAGGCAGAGATCCCCGTGCTGACCGCCGGTGCTCCCGATCTGGATGGCAAGATTAGCATCACCGCCGCCTCTGCAGAGTATGCGGCTTATGACCCCGCCACCTACGTGGAGGCTTTCAAGGTCACTGCGACCCTGTCCAATAGCACCACCAACGCCAAGACCTCTGTGGGCGATACCGTCGTCTGCTCCTTTAAGGATGCCGACGGTAACGAGCTGGGCACCGCGACCTTGGCGGTGGACGTTATCGCGGCCGGCGAAAGCAAGGAAGGCGTAGAGTTCTATGCCCCCATTGGCACCGCCACCATTACGGCTACCGAGCTGAACCTGAACTACGTCCCCGACATCATCATGCCTGCCATCGGCTCCGACATCGACGTGACCAAGAAGAAGAATCGCATCCGCGTGTCCGCTACTGAGGCTTCCTTTAACGAGGATGGCACCATCCACGTGGTCTGGACCTTCAAGAACTACACCTCCAACTGGATCACCGAGGAGACCGATTACATCAAGTACACCTACTATAAGGGTGATACCATCAAAGGCACCAAGACAATGTACATTGGCGTTATCGACACTAAGAAACATCCCGTCAAAACCTATGAGTTTGACGTGCCTGCCTATGTGACCAAGGTAACCATCTCTTCCAGCAAAATTACCTACTGGACCGAGTGGTCTTGATAGGATTAGCAACAACACCAATAGGTGCCGTGGTTTCCACGGCACCTATTTTTCTAAACGAGGTATTGAGTAATGAGTATTGCCATTTTGACCGGCGCCTCCGCCGGCTTGGGACAGTCCTTTTTCCGCGGCCTGGTGGCTCGTCACCCCGACCTTGACGGCATCTGGCTGATTGCCCGCCGCCGTGAGCGGCTGGAGGCGATGGCGGAGGGGTGCCCCATCCCCGTCACCGTGATCCCCGCCGATCTCACCGACCCTGCAGTCTACTATCAGTTGGGGGAGAAGTTGAAATCCGACGGCGTATCCGTGAAAATTCTCATCAACAACGCGGGGCTCGGCGAGCTGGACTACGTCATCGACAGCGATTGGGCCACCCAGAGCCGTATGGTGGACCTCAACTGCCGTGCCCTCACCGCCGTCACCACGGTGGTGCTGCCCCATATGGAGCGGGGCGGCTTTGTGCTGAACGTCTGCTCCATCGCCTCCTTCTGCCCCAACGCCCGTATGACCGTCTATTCCTCCACCAAGGCCTACGTGATGAGTTTCACCAAAGGTTTGCGGGAGGAGTTGAAACCCCACGGCATCAACGTCCTCGCCGTCTGCCCCGGCCCGATGAAGACCGAGTTTTTGGCGGTGGCGAACATCGGCGACCGCTCCAAGATGTTCAATTTCCTGCCCTACAGCGACCCCGATATCGTCGCTGACCGCGCCCTGGTCAAGGCGGCCAAGGGGCGTTGTGTCTACACCCCCAAATTCCTGTTTAAATTCTACCGCCTGCTGGCGAAGTCCGTACCCCACTGCATTTTGATGAAAATCTGTAAGACTTGATAGGGGAGAGAATTATGCACAACAAAAATCTCGGCTTTGGCCTGATGCGCCTGCCTATGAAGGACGGCGGCGTGGATATCGCCGCCTGTTGCGAGATGACCGACCGCTTTATGGCGGCGGGCGGCACCTATTTCGACACCGCCCTGATGTATTGCGATAAGAAATCCGAGGCGGCGGTGGGGGAGTTTCTCACTAAGCGCTATCCCCGCGACTCCTTTACCGTAGCGACCAAGCTCCACGCCGGTTTCTTCAACACTTTGGAGGATCGGGACACCGTCTTTGCCGCCCAGTTGGAAAAGGTAGGGGTAGACTATTTCGATTACTACCTCATCCACGCCATCGACCGCAATTGCTACGAAAAATACACCCGCCTGGACTGCTTTGAGTGGCTGAAGGCCAAAAAAGCCGCCGGAAAAGTGAAGAAAATCGGCTTTTCTTTCCACGATAGCGCCGAATTCCTCGACAAGGTGCTCACCGAGCATCCCGAGATGGAGTTTGTGCAGTTGCAGCTCAATTACCTCGATTGGGAGAGCGAGGACGTCCAGTCCCGCAAGTGCTACGAGGTGGCACGCAAGCACGGCAAGCCCATCATCGTCATGGAGCCGGTGAAGGGCGGCACCCTGGCCAACCTGCCGCCCCAGGCGGAGGCCATCTTCCGCCAGGCGCACCCCGATTGGACCCCCGCGTCCTGGGCGCTGCGCTTTGTGATGGAGCAGCCCGGTGTGATGATGGTGCTCAGCGGTATGAGCAATTTTGAGCAAATGGAGGACAACCTCTTCACCGTCACCGACCCCGTTCTGCTGTCGGAGGACGACCACGCCCGCATCCGTCAGGTGGCGGCCATCCTGCGTGGGCAGGAGAGCATCCCCTGCACCGGTTGCGCCTATTGCGTCACCGATTGCCCCATGTCCATCCCGATTCCCCGCTATTTCGCCCTCTACAATGAGGATCAGCAGATCTATGGCGGCGCGGGCAAGGATTGGGATCATACCGTGTGGACTCCTGCCTCCACCTATTACGATAATCTGATGAAAGAGAATAACGGCGCCGCCACCTGCATCGCTTGTGGTGCGTGTATGAACCATTGCCCCCAGCACCTGGAGATTCCCGAGCTGCTGAAAACGGTGGCACACCGTTTCGAGGGCTGATTTGCCTATTTTACGACCACAATATCTTGTGGTCATAACCGCAACACAACCACAAGATACATTACGCCTGTAAAGGTGTTTTCACCCTCTGTAATAAACACCCGCAAACCCTTGATACGACTGGGTTTGCGGGTGTTTTTTGTCGAAAAAAGGGACTGAAAACCCGCATTTTGCTTTACTCCGCTAAAACAATATATGGAAATAAATATACGAATTGTAATGAAAATAACACAATATCTTGTGTTTTTGGTGTTGACTTTTGACTACCCATTATGATATACTCGTAAGGCACCCCCTTTTGGGGCAAAAGGAGCCGATTATGAACGTTCAGGGATACCAAAAGTTAACATTATTGGACTATCCCGGGCGTACCGCCTGCACGGTATTCACCGGCGGCTGTAATCTGCGCTGTCCCTTCTGCCACAACGCGGGGCTGGTACGCACCCCTCTGGCAGGCCCTAACCTCACCGACGAGGTGCTGGGCTACCTGCAAAAGCGCCGTGGCATCCTAGACGGCGTGTGCGTCACCGGCGGCGAGCCACTCTTACAACCTGATTTAGAGCACTTTCTGCGTCAGATTAAAGAAATGGGCTACGCCGTCAAGCTGGACACCAACGGTATGCTCCCCGAGCGACTGCGGGCGATTCTGGCAACCAAATTAGTGGACTATGTGGCGATGGATATCAAGAGTTCCCCCGACGGCTACCCTGCCGCCACGGGAACCGACGCGGACGTTAGCGCTGTGAGCGACAGCCTTTCGATCTTACGCGACAGCGGCATCCCCTACGAACTGCGCACCACCGCGGTGCGTGGCATCCACACCGAGGCGGACTTTGCCGCCATCGGCCAGTGGATCGGGGACGTGCCGGCCTATTTCATCCAGCGCTTTGTAGATTCCGGTCAGCTATTGGGGAGCGGCTTTGACGCCTTTACCCCCGAGGAGATGGAGCGCCTGCTGACCACCGTACGGACATACACCCCGTCGGCTCAGCTCCGTGGAGTATAATTTTGTTAGAGATTAAGAAAAAGAAAGGGAGAATGAGTATGTATCGCGTAGTCAAGCGTGACGGCAAGGTCACCGGTTTTAACATTTCTAAGATTTCCGACGCGATTAAGAAGGCTTTTGAAGCCTGCGAGAGACAGTACAACGACAATATTATCGACTTTTTGGCCCTGAAGGTCACCTCCGATTTCGAGCCCAAGATTGCCGACGGCGTGGTGGCCGTTGAGGACATTCAGGATAGCGTGGAGACCGTGCTGGTGCAGGCCGGCACCGCCGACGTGGCCAAGGCCTACATCCTGTATCGCCGTCAGCGCGAGAAGGTGCGTAACCTCAGCTCCACTATGCTGGACTACAAGGGTTTGGTGGACAACTATCTGAAGATTGCCGACTGGCGCGTCAAGGAGAATTCCACCGTCACCTATTCTGTGGGCGGTCTGATTCTGTCCAACTCCGGCGCCATCACTGCCAACTACTGGCTGTCTGAGATCTACGACGACGAGGTGGCCAACGCCCACAAGAGCGGCGATATCCACCTGCACGACCTGTCCATGCTGACCGGTTACTGCGCCGGTTGGTCTCTGAAGCAGCTGATTCAGGAGGGTCTGGGCGGCATCCCCGGCAAGATCACCTCCTCTCCCGCCGGCCACCTCTCCACCCTCTGCAACCAGATGGTCAACTTCTTGGGCATTATGCAGAATGAGTGGGCGGGCGCGCAGGCCTTCTCCTCCTTCGACACCTATCTGGCTCCCTTCGTCAAGGTGGACAACCTGTCCCAGAAGGAAGTTAAGCAGTGCATCCAGTCCTTCGTCTACGGCGTGAACACCCCCAGCCGTTGGGGTACTCAGGCGCCCTTCTCCAACATCACCCTGGACTGGACTGTGCCTAAGGATATGGCTAACCTGCCCGCCATCGTGGGCGGCAAGGAGATGGATTTCACCTACGGCGATTGCGTCGAGGAGATGCGGATGGTCAATAAGGCGTTCATCGAGATCATGATCGAGGGCGACGCCAACGGCCGTGGCTTCCAGTATCCCATCCCCACCTATTCCATCACCCGTGACTTTGACTGGTCCGAGACCGAGAACAATAAGCTCCTCTTCGAGATGACCGCCAAGTACGGCACCCCCTACTTCTCCAACTATATCAACTCCGATATGGAGCCCAACGACGTGCGCTCTATGTGCTGCCGTCTGCGTCTGGATCTGCGCGAGCTGCGTAAGAAGTCCGGCGGCTTCTTCGGTAGCGGTGAGTCCACCGGCTCTGTCGGCGTGGTCACCATCAATCTGCCCCGTATCGCCTATCTGGCGGAGGACGAGGCCGACTTCTACAAGCGTCTGGACAAGCTGATGGACATCTCCGCTCGCTCTCTGAAGACCAAGCGTACCGTCATCACCCAGCTGCTGGAGAACGGTCTGTATCCCTACACCAAGCGTTACCTCGGTACCTTCAACAACCACTTCTCCACCATCGGTCTGATCGGTATGAATGAGGTGGGTCTGAATGCCAAGTGGCTGCGTGCCGACCTGACCAGCGAGAAAGTGCAGAAGTTTGCCCGCGAGGTGCTGGATCATATGCGTGAGCGCCTGTCCGACTATCAGGAGCAGTACGGCGATCTGTACAACCTGGAGGCCACTCCCGCCGAGTCCACCACCTACCGCTTTGCCAAGCACGATAAGAAGCACTATCCCGACATCATCACCGCCAACGAGAACGGCACCCCCTACTACACCAATTCCAGCCACCTGCCTGTGAGCTACACCGAGGACATCTTCACCGCCCTGGACGTCCAGGACGAGCTGCAGACCCGCTACACCTCCGGCACCGTGTTCCACGCCTTCCTGGGCGAGAAGCTGCCGGATTGGCAGGCCGCTGCTGCGCTGGTGCGTAAGATTGCAGAGAACTACAAGTTGCCCTACTACACCATGTCTCCCACCTATTCCGTTTGCGCCGAGCACGGCTATCTGCCGGGCGAGAACTACATCTGCCCCCACTGCGGTAAGGAGGCCGAGGTGTACAGCCGTATCACCGGCTACTATCGTCCCGTCAAGAACTGGAACGACGGTAAGAGCCAGGAGTTTAAGGATCGTAAGACCTACGACATCGAGAATTCCGTGCTGACCCACGAGGGTCCCATCGAGGCTCCCGCTGAGGCTCCCTGCGCCTGCTGCGCCGAGCCCGAGGCCGAGAAGGCTGTGTCCGACGGCATCTACCTGTTCACCACCGCCACCTGCCCCAACTGCAAGATTGCCACCGCCCTGCTGGATAAGGCGGGCGTGGGCTACATCAAGCTGTTGGCGGAGGAGAACGCCGAGCTGGTTGCCGATTTCGGCATCCGTCAGGCTCCCACCCTCATCGTGGTCAATGGCGACGCCTACGACAAGTTTACCGGCGTGTCCGAGATCAAGACCTATATCCAGTCCAAGTAATGCTACGCAAGGTGGGTGGTCCTCCACCCACCTTGTTTTATTGAGGTGTTTACTATGTATGACATTATCATCGTCGGTGCGGGCCCTGCGGGTCTCACCGCCGCCATCTATGCCCGCCGCGCCGAAAAGAGCGTCCTACTCATCGAAAAGGGCGCTTTCGGCGGTCAGATTACCTTCTCCCCCAAGGTGGAGAATTACCCCGGTTTTCCCTCCCTGAGTGGCAACGAGCTGGCCGACCACTTCGTGGAGCAGGCCTTAGGTCTCGGCGCCGACGTGGAGATCGAAACTGTCACCGCCTTGGAGGACTGCGGCACCCACAAGGTGGTGCACACCGAGGACGGCAACGCCTACGAGGGCAAGGCGGTGATTATCGCCGCCGGCGCTAAGCACCGTCACTTGGGTCTGCCCAATGAGGAGATCCATCTGGGTGAGGGCATCTCCTTCTGCGCCGTCTGCGACGGTGCGTTCTACAAGGGCAAGACGGTGGCGCTGGTGGGCGGCGGCAACTCCGCCCTGCAGGAAGCTATCCTGCTGTCCGAGGGTTGCGAAAAGGTGTACGTGGTGCAGAATCTGGATTTCCTCACCGGCGAGCAGGCTCTGCAGGACATTCTCGCAAAGCGCCAAAACGTGGAGGTGCTCCTCGGCACGGTGGTGGAGGCTCTGCCCGAGTCCGCTCCCCTGAATCGCGTGACCTTGCGCCGTGTGGCGGATAATCACGTCTACGACCTTTCCATCGACGGCTTGTTCGTCGCCATCGGCTTGGAGCCGGAGAACACCCCCTTCGCCAATCTGGCCGCCCTGGACGACCGCGGCTACATCGACGCCGGCGAGGACTGCCTCACCGCCACCCCCGGCGTGTTTGTGGCCGGCGACTGCCGCCGCAAGGCGGTGCGTCAGGTCACCACCGCCACCGGTGACGGCGCCGTGGCCGCCATCGCCGCCTGCCGTTACATCGACGGCCTGTAATGAGCAAACAAACCGCCTGTGGGTTTCCACAGGCGGTTTTTGCGCGTTTTTGGGCATTTGGTCGGCTTTTGACGGACGAAACTTTCCCCCTACGTCTTGCGCTTGTGTGAAAAATGTGCTATACTACCCCTAATAATACGCAACTATACCCTTTTGTCACAGAAACGAGGTACCCTTATGAAACGTTCTTATTCCGAAATCACGCCTTATATCGCTCAGCTGGCCCAGTCCTCGTCTGAACGCAACAATATTCAGCCGGATATGTACGAGGACCACAAGGTCTATCGCGGCCTGCGCGACCGCCGCGGTCGCGGCGTGGTCACCGGCCTGACCGAGGTGTCCACCGTCAACGCCCAGCGCGTGGGGGAGGACGGCGAACTGCATCCCATCCCCGGCGAGCTGTTCTACCGCGGCTACAACGTCAAGGACCTGGTGTCCGGCTTCCGCGGCGACGATCGCTTCGGCTTTGAGGAGATCATCTACCTTCTGTTGTTCTCCGAACTGCCGGACGAGGGCGAACTGTACCGCTTCCGCCGCGAGCTGGCGCAGTGCCGCAGCCTGCCCACCTCCTTTGTCCGCGATATGATTCTCAAGGCTCCCGGCCGCGATATGATGAACATCCTCTCCCGTTGCGTGCTGGCGTTGTACGCCTATGACGAGAACCCCGACGACATCTCTGTCGCCAACGTGTTGCGTCAGAGCTTGCAGTTGATCTCCATCTTCCCCATGCTGGCGGCGTATAGCTACCAGTCCTACCAGCACTATCACAACGATAAGAGCCTATTCGTCCATCTGCCCCGTCCTGAGTACTCCATCGCGGAGAACTTCCTGCACCTGCTGCGCGAGGATAGCCAGTTCTCCCCCCTGGAGGCCAAGATTCTGGATCTGGCGCTGGTGCTGCACGCCGAGCACGGCGGCGGTAACAACTCCACCTTCACCACCCACGTGGTCACCTCCTCCGGCACCGACACCTACTCCTCTGTGGCGGCGGCGCTGGGCAGCCTGAAGGGCCCCCGTCACGGCGGCGCCAACATCAAGGTGGTGCGTATGTTTGATGATATGAAGGCCACCATCGACACCACCGATGACGAGCAGATTCGCGACTATCTGTCCCGCCTGCTGAACAAGAATGCCTTTGACAACGCCGGCCTCATCTATGGCATGGGTCACGCGGTGTACTCTCTGTCCGATCCCCGTAGCGAGATTCTGAAGGAGTACGCCAAGCAGTTGGCGGAGGAGAAGGGGTATATGGAGGAATATGCCCTGTACGAGAAGGTGGCCCAGATGGCCCCCGAGATGATCGCCGAGAAGCGCAAGGTGTTCAAGGGTGTGTCCCCCAACGTGGACTTCTACTCCGGCCTCATCTATCGTATGCTGGATTTGCCCTGCGAGCTGTTCACCCCCCTGTTCGCCATGGCGCGTATCGCCGGCTGGTCCGCCCACCGCATCGAGGAGATTCAGAACGCGGGCAAGATCATCCGTCCCGCCTATATTTCCGTCAAGGATAATCGTGAGTACATCCCCATGGGCGAGCGCCTGGTGGAGTAATATTGCAAAAAGAAAACCGCTGTCCATACGGACAGCGGTTTTTTATTATACCATTTTCTCTTGCTTGATCTTCTTGTCAATGACGTGGCGGGAGGCCAGTTCGCGGTGGATATCCTCCAGCGAGATGCCCATCTCCACCATCAACACCATCACGTGGTAGCACAGATCGGCGATCTCATACACCGTCTCCGCCTTGTCGTCACTCTTGGCGCCGATGATGACCTCGGTGCATTCCTCGCCGACTTTCTTCAGGATCTTGTCCAGACCCTTTTCGAACAGATAGGTGGTGTAGCTGCCCTCTTTGGGGCTGTCCTTGCGGCCCTGCAGCATCTCCATCAGGCTCTCGAGGGAGAAGGCGTGGCGCTCGTCACTCTCCCAGATGGGGTTGTGGAAGCAGCTCTCCTCGCCCTTGTGGCAGGCGGGGCCCTCCTTCTCCACCAGCACGGTCAGGGCGTCACCGTCGCAGTCGGCGGTGATGGACACGATGCGCTGGTAGTTGCCGCTGGTTTCGCCCTTGAGCCACAGTTCGTTGCGGGAGCGGCTCCAGAAGCAGGTGAGCCCCTTCTCCATAGAGATTTGCAGGCTTTCTTTATTCATATAGGCCACGGTCAGCACCTCTTTGGTGATGGCGTCCACCACCACCGCGGGGATCAGACCTTTTTCGTCAAATTTTAAGGTGTTGATATCAATCATAGTTATTTCTCCTTATGGATGGGATACAGTTTTAACTGTTTAACAAACTTTTTGAGGCAGTCACGATAGGTCAGGCGAGAGCCGAGAGAGAAAAACAAGAAAAGAACGAGGAAGACCAGCGGAAAGATAAGAAACAGCCATGGGTTGCGGAGCATATCGGAAAAACCGATAAAGAAAACCAGCATGCAAAACAACAACACCAAAATGCTGAAAATCCATATTCCCCTCGGTGGCCCAAAACGGAGTGTGACGGTTTCTCCTTGCAAGGAGACGGTCACGATAGGAGCGAAATTGTTTTTGGAAGGAAGATTCATCTTCGGCTTGAGGATGAATCCTTCTGCGGTTTCGACATCCATAATGTGAAAATAGGTGCCGCCACCGATTTTCTCAAAGCGCAGAATCGCTTCCAACTCTTCCACCGAATAATGAGAGCCGTAATGGTAGGTGGATTCAAACAGTTTCATCGTTACCTCACAATCTGGTAGGAATACCTGCGGCGGCCATCTGCCGCTTCAGGTCGCGGATGCACACCTCGCCAAAGTGGAAGATGGAGGCGGCCAGGCCGGCATCCACACCCGGCAGGGTGTTGAATAGCGTCAGGAAGTGGTCGATGTTGCCGGCACCGCCGCTGGCGATGACCGGAACAGATACCACGTCGCACACCGCTTTCAGCAGCGGCAGGTCAAAGCCACCTTTGACACCGTCGGTGTCGATGGAGTTGACCACAATCTCGCCGGCACCGTTCTCGGCACAGCGGCGAATCCACTCGATAGCCTCCATGCCGGTATTCTCGCGGCCGCCCTTGGCGAACACCCGCCACACGCCCTCCACCATCTTCACATCCACCGACACCACCACGCACTGGGCACCGTACCGCTGGGCGGCCTCGTGGACCAGATCGGGGTTGCGGATGGCACCGGAGTTGACGCTGACCTTGTCGGCGCCGCAACCCAGCACCCGCTCAAAGTCGGCCACGGTGTTGATGCCGCCGCCCACCGTCAGGGGAATGAACACGTTTTGCGCCGTCTGCCGCAGAATATCGGTGAAGAGCTGTCGTCCCTCGGCGGAGGCGGTGATGTCGTAGAACACCAGCTCGTCCGCACCGTTGGCGCTGTAGAATTTCGCCAGCTCCACGGGGGAGTTGACGTCGCACAACCCCTCAAAATTCACACCCTTGACCACCCGTCCGTCGCGGACGTCCAAGCAAGGGATAATTCTCTTGGTTATCATACTTGCACTACCTCACAAGCTTCTTTTAAGTCAATGGCGCCGATGTAATACGCCTTGCCGATGATGGCGCCGTAGAGGTTGGCGTCCGCCAGCCGCTTCACGTCCTCCATCGAGGAAACGCCGCCCGACGCCACAAATTGCAGGGCGGGGAATGCCGCCTGCAGGTCGCCGTACAGGGCGTGGTTGGTGCCCTGCATGGCGCCGTCCTTGGAGATGTCGGTGACGATAAGGGTCTTGACGCCGATAGCCTGCATCTGTGCGCAGAAAGTGTGGGCGTCCAGAGTGGATTTCTCGGTCCAACCCTTCACCGCCACATAGCCGTCCTTCAGGTCTACGCCTACGGCGATGCGCTCGCCATAGGCGGCCACCGCTTCACGGACAAAATCGGGGTTTTCCACTGCCGCCGTACCCAGGATGACACGGTCAAGACCGGCATCCATATAGGTCTTCACCACCGCCATATTGCGCACACCGCCGCCGATCTCGCAGAAGAGACTGCTCTCCTGCTTAATCCGCACCACGGTGGCAAGGTTGGGGGTGGTGCCGCTCTTGGCACCCTCCAAATCCACGATGTGGATGTGTTTTGCTCCTGCGGCGGCAAAGGCTTTGCCCACCTCGGCAGGGTTTTCGTTATACACCGTCAGTTGATTGTAGTCGCCCTTATACAGGCGCACCGCCTTGCCCTCATAGAGGTCGATGGCAGGGAATAACAGCATAGAATCACCTTATTCTTCAACAATAGGGGTCACAACGGGTTTGCCCTCGGAGTCCACCAGCACGGTGAGCCCACCGGAATAGCCGCTGTTGGCGTAGAGATAGTTCACGCCGGTTTCACGGTCCACCAGCACGTAGGTCCCGACGGAAAAACCGCCGGACTTTTCTTTGACGATAAAGCGGTCGTTCTTCATTGGCTTTGCCATAGTCATCGCTCCTTACAGTTCACAGAATGCTTTGAGGATGGAAAGACCCACGGTACCGCTCTTTTCGGGGTGGAATTGACAGCCGCAGACGTTACCCTGCGCCACAGCGGCGGTGATGGGTGCGCCATATTCGGTGGTGGCGATCACGGCGTCAGGGCAGTCGGTGGCGTAGTAGGAGTGGACGAAATACACACAATCGCCCTCCAATACGTATTTCAGCAGGGGATGGCTCTTTTGCAGATTCAGGGCGTTCCATCCGATGTGGGGTACCTTGTAGTTGGCGGGTGCTACGTCACGGATGGGACGCACCGCACCCTTGATCAGACCGAGACCCTCGTATTCGCCGAATTCGTAACTCTTTTCAAATAAAAGCTGCATACCGAGACAGATGCCCATCACCGGTTTCCCGGATGCGGCCTGCTCTTTCACCAGGTCGCCCATACCGGTGTCGCGGAGTTTTTGCGCGGCGTCGCGGTAGGCGCCCACACCGGGGAGCAAGATACGGTCGGCGGCGCGGATGACGGCGGGGTCGGAGGTGACCACCGCCTCGGGGCCGATGGCGGCAAAGGAACTCTGCACAGAGAATAGATTGCCCACGCCGTAGTCAACAATGGCGATCATTGCAGCACCCCCTTGGTGGAGGGAATGGCGTCGGCAAACCGCGCGTCGATGGCGACGGCGTCCCGCAGACTGCGTGCCACCGACTTGAAGGCTCCCTCAATGATGTGGTGGCTGTTGGTGCCGGCGATCTTGCGGATGTGCAGGGTGGCGCCCGCATTGCGGACAAAGCCCAGCCAAAACTCCTGCACCAGCTCGGTGTCAAACGCACCCACCTGTTTCGTGGGGATGGCCAGATCGTAGCTCAGGCCCTCTTCGACACACACCTTCTCATCGGGGATGGGCAGGTCATAGCCGAGAAAATCTCGACCCGACAGATCCACCGCCGACAGGATGAGCGCCTCGTCCATGGGCAGCACGCAACTGCCGTAGCGGGTGATGCCCTTCTTATCGCCCAGCGCCTGAGCAAAGGCACTGCCCAGGGCGATGCCGATGTCCTCCACTGTGTGGTGGTCGTCCACGTAGGTGTCCCCCACGCAGGTGAGGGTAAGGTCAAAGCCGCCGTGCTTGGCAAAGAGGGTCAGCATATGATCCAGAAAGCCACAGCCGCTGTCGATTTGAGACTGTCCCGCGCCATCCAGGTTGATGGTGAGGTTAATATCCGTTTCCGCCGTTTTACGGGCGATGGTTACGTTACGCATAGGAAATTACTCCTTCAGAATATCCTTGACGGCGTCGAGGAAGGCATCCATCTGCTCCCGACTGCCGATAGTGATTCGATTATACTCCCTCAGACGCGGTTTGTCAAAGTGTCGCACCAAAATTCCTCTGTTTTTCAGCTGGTGATACAAATCCTTGCCGCGGATGGCGGGATGGGTGGCGAAAACGAAGTTGGCCGCCGAGGGAAGCACCGAAAAGCCCAGTTTCTCCAGCTCAGCGGTGGTGTAGGCGCGGTTTTGGATGATGGCGGCGCAGTTGCGGTCGGTCTGAGCCTCGTCCGCCAACTGGCCGAGACCTGCCGCCATGGTCATACGGTTGATGTTGTAGGGGTTGGTGGAGTAGCGCAGAGCCTCCAGGTCGGCAATCAGCGCGGGATCGCCAAAACCAAAACCCAATCGCGCGCCCGCCATGGAGCGGGACTTGGAGAAGGTGCCGGTGACCAAGAGATTATCGTATTTCTTGACCAGCGAGGCGCAACTATGCCAGCCAAAGTCCACGTAGGCCTCGTCCACCACCACCACCGTGTCAGGATTCTGGGAGACGATCTCCTCAATCTGCGCCACCTTCAGCGGGATGCCGGTGGGGGCGTTGGGGTTGGCGATGAAGATGGTCTTGCCCAGCGCGAGATAGTCGGACACCTTGATGGTGAAATCCTCACGCAGGGGGATTTCAGTGTAGTTGACGCCGTACAATTCGGCGAAGACGCGGTAGAATCCGTAGGTGATGTCGGGGAACGCCGCGCCGTTTTCGCAGAAGGCCATAAAGGCGAAGGCCAGCACCTCGTCGGAGCCGTTGGTGACGATGACCTCGTCGGCCTCCAGCCCGTACAGTGCGCCCAACTGCTCGCGGATGGCGCGGCAGGTGGGGTCGGGGTACAGTTGCAGGTTCTGCGCCGCCTCGGCGGCCGCCGCCTGCGCCTTCTGCGAGGGCGGGAAGGGGCTCTCGTTGGTATTCAGTTTGACGTATTGTTTATCCTGCGGCTGCTCGCCCGGGGTGTAGGGGGTCAGTTCCGCAAATTTATCGTTCAAAAATCGGCTCATTTCTTATCGACCTCTAATCGAATGACTGCACTCTTGGCGTGGGCGGTGAGACCCTCTTTTTCTGCGAAGAAAGCCACGTCGTAGGCCACCGCCTCCAGCGCCTCACGGGTGAAATAACTGTACTGGGTCTTCTTGACGAAATCGTCCACCGACAGAGGACTGGAGAATTTCGCGGTGCCGCCGGTGGGCAGGGTGTGGTTGGGGCCTGCCAGATAGTCGCCCAGTGCCTCGGGGGTGTTGCGACCCATAAAGATGGAGCCGGCGTGACGGATGGCGTCCAGATAGTCAAAGGGGTTGTCCACGCAGAGTTCCAGGTGCTCGGGGGCCAGCTCGTTGGCGATGTCGATGGCGGCCATTAAGTTATCCGCCACGATGATCTTGCCGTTGCGGTCGACGCTCTCGCGGGCGATGTCCGCGCGGGACAGGAGGGGAATCTGCAGCTCCAGCTCCGCCTGCACGGCGATGGCCAGGTCTTCGCAGTCGGTGACCAGCACGGCGCTGGCCAGACGATCGTGCTCCGCCTGGGACAGCAGGTCGGCGGCCACGCAACGGGGGTCGGACTTGCCGTCCGCCACGATGAGAATCTCGCTGGGGCCGGCGATCATATCGATGGATACCACGCCGAACACCTGCTTCTTGGCCTCCGCCACAAAGGCGTTGCCGGGGCCCACGATCTTGTCCACCTTGGGCACCGATTCGGTGCCGTAGGCCAGAGCGGCCACCGCCTGGGCGCCGCCCAGCTTGAAGATTTTATCCACGCCGGCCACCGATGCGGCGGCCAGGATGGCGGGGTTAATCTTACCGTCTGCGCCGGGAGGGGTCACCATCACCACTTCGGGCACGCCCGCGATCTTGGCGGGGATGGCGTCCATCAGCACGGTGGAGGGGTAGGCGGCGGTGCCGCCGGGGACGTACAGACCCGCGCGATCCACGGGGATCACCTTCTGACCCATCACGATGCCGGGACGATTGTTGATGATAAAGGACTGGCGCACCTGCTGGCTGTGGAACAGGCGGATGTTCTCCGCCGCCTCCTCCAGGATGCGGATGAACTCCGGTTCCACCGCGGCGCGCGCCTCGGCGATCTCCTCGGCGGTCACCTGCAGGGTGTCCAGTTTGGCTTTGTCGAATTTCTCGCAATATTCATACAGGGCGGCGTCGCCGCGGGAGCGGACGTTTGCGATAATATCCGCCACGATGCCCGCCACGTCCACCGTGGGTACCACGCGGGCAAAGATTTCTTCATTGGCGACCTCGCCGTATTTCAAAATTTGAATCATTGGTTAGCCCTCCATTTGGCTGAGTAGCCGCTCGATAGCCTCGTTCTTAAACTTAAACGAGGACGTGTTGGCAATCAGGCGTGCGCTGATGGGCACGATGGTCTCGAAGACCTCCAGGTCGTTCTCCTTCAGGGTCGTTCCCGTCTCCACGATGTCCACGATGACGTCGGACAGCCCCAGGATGGGGGCAATCTCGATGGAGCCGTTGAGGTGGATGATGTCGATGTCACGGCCCTGGCCTGCGTAATAGTCGCGGGCGATGCGGGAAAACTTGGTGGCCACCCGCAGGGTGCGGGTGGGGTCATCGCGGAATCCCTTGGGGGCGGCCACCGCCATACGGCACTTGCCCACGTCCAAATCTAAGAGTTCGTACACCTTGGGGCGGTATTCCAGCAGGATATCCTTGCCCGCCACGCCGATGTCGGCGGCACCCCGCTCCACGTAGATGGCCACGTCGGAGGGTTTCACCCAGAAATAGCGGACGCCCACTTCCTCATTCTCAAAGATGAGCTTGCGGTTCTGCTCCTCGATGGAGGGGCAGGGGAAACCCGCCGCCTTGAACATGGCGTACACCTTTTCGCCCAGTCGGCCTTTCGGCAGGGCGATGTTCAGCATCTCTTTCATACGGGTGTCACCTCCCCATTCTCAAATCGGCACAGCCGCCGATAGGTCAGCCGTGCGGGAATCTCTTTTTGCAGCATCACGCTGCCCTCGGCGCGCAGGGTGTCGGCGGCGGCGTACAGCGCCGTCAGGTCGCACCCCTCGTCGTAGAGCAGCAGGGTGTCCACGTCGTACTCTTTGGCCGCCTCCGGCATCCGACCCAGACGGTCGAGATACACGGCGAAGCCCACGGCGCCGCCGCGGCGACCCATCTGCCGCATCAGGCGGTCGTACTGACCACCGGACAGGACGCTGTCCGGTACACCCTGGACGAATCCGCGGAAGACGATGCCGTTGTAGTACTGGCCCTCGTCCACGACGGAGAAATCGATGCGCAGGGTGTCGCCGTAGTCGCCCTTGAGGGCGTCCGTCAGGCGCGCCAGTTGCGCCACCGCCTCGGTGTCGCCCACCAGCGCCTTCAGGGCGGGGAGCACCTTGTCGGGTGCGCCGTAGAGCGAAACCAGCTTTTGCAATTTGTCCGCCACCTCGTCGGCCACGCCGTAGGCGGCGCACACCGCCCGCAGTTCGTGGGCATTCTTCTCGCCCACACAGTGGCAGATTTTGCTCCGCGCCTCGGCGGACACGTCGGCCAGCAGGGCGTCGATGACACCTAGGTGGGACACGTCCAGCACCGCCTTGGGGGCAATGCACCGCAGGCTCTCGGCGGCCAGCCGCAGCACTTCATATACACAACCGTCGTCGATGTCGCCCATACACTCCAGACCCGTTTGCAGGATTTCCTTAAAGCAGTGGGCGTCCTCCGACACGCGGTAGACGTTTTCGTTGTAGTACACCTTCTGCACGCAGCCGGCCTCGTCGCGACTGTTCTTGATGATGGAGAGGGTGACGTCCGGCTTGAGCGCCATCAGCTTGCCGTCGGTGTCGGTGAAGGTGATGACCCCGTCGGAGATGAGGAACTCCTTGTTGCGGACGTACAGGTCGTACTCCTCGAATTTGCTCATCTTATACGGTGCATAGCCGTAGCCCTCGTACAGGCCGCGCAGGGCGAATACCGCCTGCTCCTCGCGGCGCAGGGTGCAATTGAACGCGCTCATACCTCATCCTCCTCTTTCAGTCGGTCGATAGCCATCCGATAGCCGCCGGCGCCGTAGTTGAGACAACGGCTGACCCGGCTGATGGTGGCGGTGGAGATGCCCACCTGCTCGGAGATCTGCTGATAGCCGGCCCCCTCGTCCAGCAGGATGGCGGCGTCCAGCCGCTGGGCCATATCCTGCACCTCCTTGATGGTGCAGATGTCTTCAAAGAATTTGTGACACTCCTCGGCGTCTTTGAGCTGCAGGATCGCCGCAAACAGACGCTCGATGGAGGGAGTATTAAACGGAGCCATAGAGCAATCTCCTTTCTCACTGTAACGTTTTACCATTTTACTACTTTACTACAATAAAGTCAAGAGGAAAATTTAAAAAGGTATGGAATTATATAAAAGAAGCCGCCTGCGGCATTCCACAGGCGGCGATTCTTATTCTTTCGGTTGGGGTCCCACGATGTCGTCCAGCTCTTTCCACATCCGATCGATGTGGTAGGTGGCGTAGCGCACGCGCAGGTGGTTGCCCGCCTGCAGCTCGCGGTTGCCGCGGGCACGCTTGGTGTCCACCGACAGCAGGAACAGGCCGTCGGGCCAGAAGATGTCGCGGATCTCCTTGCCATCGGCAAAGGAGCCGGGCTGGATGATCACGGTGGTCTCCTCGATGACACGTTTCTGTCCGCGGTGGAACTTGGCCATACGGTGTTCCAGCACGCGCTCGTTCACCGACACGGCGCCGAACAGCTCGGCGAGGCCGTAGGACACGGCGGTGACCAGCAGCACCGGCATAATCAGCTCGTAGGCGGACAACGCCTCTACGGCGAAGGCCACGGCGGTCAGCGGCATCTTCATCATACCCGCGATGCAGGCGGTGATGCCCAGCACCAGGATGACGGGATAGTAGCTGGTATCCAGTCCAAAGGCGGCCTGGACACCCTCGGCGAAGAGGGCGGACAGCACCGCGCCGATGGCGAGGATGGGCAGGAAGATACCGCCGGTGATACCGGTGGAGTTGGCGGCCACCGTCAGGACGGTGCGCACCAGCAGCAGGGTCACCAGCATCCACAGCATCTCCTCGTCAAAGAGGGAGAGCATCAGCTCGTGACCGGTGGAGATGTAGGAGAAGGAGACGAGACCCATACCCAGGGTCAGCAGCAGGACGACGAAGATTTTGTAGTGATCCGGCACCTTGGCCAGTTTGTTGTGCAGCAGGTCGGACACGATGCGGTAGAAGGAGAGGAACACCACCGCGAACAGGCCGAACATCAGGCCGATGGCCAGCGGAATCCAGCACTCCCACACCGTCAGCACCCGCAGGTTCATGGAGGGGAACAGGGTGTTGGATACCCCCAGCATGGGGGATAGCCAGTCACCCACCAGGCGGGCGGAGGCGACCGCCACGGTGGCCACCACCAGCAGCAGGGGGGACACGCGGTTGTGGGCCTCCTCCACGGCGAACAGGATGCCGGAGATCGGCGCGCCGGTGGCGGTGGAGAAGCCGGCGCAGGCGCCGGCGGTCATACCGTAGCGGTCCCAGCCGCGGCCGCGCTTGCCCATGGATTTGGAGCATCCCTTACCCAGCGCGGTGCCCAGCTGCACCGAGGGGCCCTCGTTGCCCAGCGGCACGCCGAGGGCAAAGGTGGTCAGCGACAGGCTGAAAATGCCGATGACGTTTCGCATCCAGCGGAAGGGGAGCCAGCCCCGCAACACGGCGATGGCGGTGGGGATGCCGCCGCCGCGAAGATTGCCGGTGTGGCGGTAGATATGACCCCACAGCACCGCGATGCCGAACAGCGCCGCCACCACGGGGATGAGCCACAAGGGATTCTCCCGCAGGAAGTGGTAGCCCTGCTCCGACAGGTGGATGATATGTTTGGCGCAGAATTTATACAGGGTGATGGCGGCGCCGGTGAGGGTGCCCGCCATGGCGCCCAGCAGCACTCCGCGGCCCATATGTTTGACAATCGTTCGTTTTTCCATAAACTTCCCTCTTTTTTAAGAAAGACAGACGGGGTGCGTTATTTTTTCTTACCGAGCAGGCCCAGCACCACCGCGGCCACCACCGCCACGCCCAGGATGCAGTAGACGACGATGTTTTTCTGCGGAGAATTGTCGCCGGTGGCGGGGGACAGGGCGATCATTTGGAGTAGATTCATAAGGATGGCTCCTTTGCGGAAGATTTTGTATAGGGTTATCGGACTTTGACGCCCTTGCTGCGCAAAAAGACCAGGAATTCCTCGTCACTTCCCACAGTGAAGCTGCCTTTTCGCAGCGCATAGATGATTTTGGCGTCGGAGATCAGTAGGAAGTAGTGTCTCGACTGCGCACAGCGCTTGATGGAGGTGTAGGGGATAACGAAGGTTGCCCCATTGGACAGCGTCTGGGTAATGCTCTCTTCGGTGATGTCGGAGATTACCTCAAAACGATCGCCGTACATTTCCTTATTGCGTTTTTTGGTTAATGCATTCATACGGAAATACAGCAAGAGGATTACGGTGTAGAATAATATAGGTGAAGCGAAGGCAGGAACACCGATAACCCGCAAAAAGAACAACTCGTACAAGCCGTTGCCGATCATTAACGCACTCAATACGTGCACCACCATCATAAGTGGGCTGCGAAAGAGGGCGTAGCGATTGCATTCCTTGATCCAATCTTCCGTGCGGGTGTATTTATTTTGGAATAAGACGTCCATAATATCACCTCAGTATATTCCGTTTTGTTTTAGGGGGCTAGCGCATAACAAAAGAAAATAAAACAGCCAGAGCTCCGGCTATCACCTTTGTTAAAACCGTTCGAAATGCAGAGTAATCCTCGGAATACTTCCAGTACATGAAACTGGTTATCTTTCGTCCGAATAACGAAAAGATAAAAGAAACCAAGAGAAAAAGTGTAGGAACAATCACATAAGCGTCCAAAGCATCTCTTATATAGAATAACCGGATGGTAACGATGATGAAGCAAAGAAGAGAAAACCAACTTTGCTTGATTAAGTACCATACGAAGTATTTATTCCACACATATTCTTCTTTATCAGAGAGAGTCTCTTTTTCATAGGTGATAGAGGTGTAGCAAAACGGGCATTCGTTATCTGCGTTTACGGTCATTTTGCAAGTAGGACATTTTTTCATACGTATCACCTCGGGATTAGTATAGCAGATGGAGAGGAGAGATGCAAGGAGGAAATCTGTCAGGCTCGAACTGACGACTGCAGTTTTTGCTGCGCAAAACCTGCGCAAGTTTCCCTTGGCGGTTTAGACAACCGCCATTTCGCCATAGGCGAAAACGGAAAACGTTGCCTTAATTCTTATCAGATGTTAATCCTGATGTCGTCGAAGTTAGATAGAAAAAGCCAATGAAAAAAGCCACCCGGTTGGGTGGCTTTTTCATTGGCTGCTCCTGTCAGGCTCGAACTGACGACATCATGATTAACAGTCATGCGCTCTACCGGCTGAGCTAAGGAGCAATATGCGACCTTCGCGATTGCAAAGGTCTTTATGTGTTGGCACCTACCTATTTTACCAGGCCGCTTCCAGCCAAGTATCGTCGGCACGAGTGAGCTTAACTGCCGTGTTCGGGATGGGAACGGGTGTACCCTCACCGTCATCAGCACCAACTAAGTTGTCGGCGCCGACATTTCTGTCGGCGCCGAAGTGGTGACCCGTAGCGGATTCGAACCGCTGTTGCCGGCGTGAGAGGCCGGAGTCTTAGGCCACTTGACCAACGGGCCATATAATGGTGCACCTCCAGGGACTCGAACCCTGGACACCCTGATTAAGAGTCAGGTGCTCTACCAACTGAGCTAGAGGTGC
>JAZREF010000047.1:0-13533 GCA_045660625.1 Acutalibacteraceae bacterium | reverse complement strand
TCACGGCCGTAGGGAGAGGTCTGGGTGACCTGACCGGGCAGAGAGGTGGGAGCCATCTGACCGCCGGTCATACCGTAAATGGCGTTGTTGACGAAGATGATGGTGATATTCTCGTTGCGGGCGGCGGCGTGCACCGTCTCCGCCATACCGATGGAGGCCAGGTCGCCGGCACCCTGGTAGGTGCAGACGATGTTCTTCTCGGGGTCGGAACGCTTCACACCCGTGGCCACAGCAGGGGCACGGCCGTGGGCGGCCTCGATCATATCGCAGTTGAAATAGTCGTAGGCCATAACCGAGCAACCGACGGGTGCCACACCAATGGTGCGACCCTCGATGCCCAATTCGTCAATGACCTCCGCCACCAGACGGTGGATGATACCGTGGGTGCAACCGGGGCAATAGTGCATCGGCGCATCGGTGAGGGCGTGGGGTTTCTCAAAAACAACAGCCATTAGAGGTCACCTCCGTTCTCATTGGCTTTGACAATAGCGGCCAGCACTTCTTCGGGGGAAGGAATGATGCCGCCGGCGCGGTTGCACAGGGCAACCGGCTTCTTGCACTCGGTGGCCAGCTTGATGTCCTCGATCATCTGACCCATGGACAGCTCCACCGAGATGAAGGACTTCACCTTGTCCGCGGCGGCCTTGAAGGGAGCCACGGGGAAAGGCCACAGGGTGATGGGACGAATCATACCCACCTTAATGCCCTGCTTGCGAGCCTCGTTGATGGCGTTCTTGGCCACGCGGGAAGCGATACCGAAGGCGGTGACGCAGATCTCGGCGTCCTCCATCAGGTATTCCTCGTACATTGCCTCGTTCTGCTCGATATAGGCGTAACGCTCGTAGCGCTCAAAATTGGTGCGCTCCAAGGCGTCGGGCTGGAGATACAAGGAGTTGACGATGTTGTGCTCGCGCTTCATATCGGTGCCGTTGGTAGCCCAAGGCTTCTCCACCTTCTCCGGCTCGGGGAAGTCCAGAGACACAGGCTCCATCATCTGACCCATCGTACCGTCCGCCAGAATCATAGCGGTCATACGGTACTTGTCGGCCAAGTCAAAACCCTTAACGGTCAAGGACGCCATCTCCTGCACAGAGGCGGGAGCCAGCACGATCATACGATAGTCGCCGTGACCGCCACCACGGGTGGCCTGGAAATAGTCGGACTGGCTGGGCTGGATACCGCCGAGGCCGGGGCCACCGCGCTGAATATTGACAATCAGGCAGGGCAGGTCGGCGCCGGCCATATAGGACAGACCCTCGGCCTTCAGAGAGATTCCGGGGCTGGAGGAGGAGGTCATCACGCGCTTACCGGTGGCGGACACGCCGTACACCATATTGATGGCGGCAACCTCACTCTCGGCCTGCAGGAAGCAACCGCCGATTTTGGGCATCTTCTTGGCCATATAGGCGGCGATTTCGGTCTGGGGAGTGATGGGATAACCGAAATAGTGACGGCAACCGGCGCAAATCGCCGCCTCGGCGATGGCCTCGTTACCCTTCATCAATACTTTTTCTGCCATATCACTCACCTCATCTTTCCACAGTAATCACGCAGTCGGGACACATCATCGCGCAAGCGGCGCAACCCACGCAAGCGGCCTCGTCGGTCAGCTCGGCAGGGTGGTGACCCTTCTTGTTAATCTTGTCAGCGGCCAACACCAGCAGGTTCTTGGGGCAGGCGTCCACGCACAGGCCACAACCCTTGCAACGGTCGGTCTTGAATGTCAGTTTTGCCATAGAAATTACCTCTTTTCCTTAAAAGGGTTTATTGTTTTGCAACGTCAAGGGGAACAGATCGGGAATCTGTCCCTCTAATGCGGCGTACAGTCGCTCGTCCACCGTGGTAGCCACCAGCGGCAGGTTTGCCGCCTGCGAAAGCTCGTTGGCGTAAGCCATCGAGGTCAGCACATCCTCGGCGGTGGTCTCCACACCGATGTTGGAGTTGTTTACGATGCCGGTGAACTTCAGCCGCGATGCCGCCTCGATCTCCCCCATCACCTCCACGGTGGAGGGCACGTCGGGGGTCAGCGGACGGTAGCGGTTGACCACCAAGTACATCTCGTAGCTGTTTTCCTCGAGAATAGCCGGTGCCAATCGTCCCAGCACCATCGCACCGCTGTCGTCGCCGCCCACGTCAATCACCACCCGCTGACTCTTGTCATCGGTAATGGCATAGAGGTTGGGGGGCAGACTGGGCAGGTCCACGTTGGTGTTGGCAAAGCGGGAACAAATCAGGCGGATACCTGCCGCCTCGAATGCAGCGGCAGAATCCAACGTGCGGAAATAGGGATTGACGATATCCAAATCCGCTACGGTCACGTTTCCGCCGGTCTTGGCCATCGCCAAGGCGAGGTTGACGGCCACGTTGGTCTTGCCGGTGCCGTAGTGACCACAGAGGATGGTAATGCGTTTATCATTGGTCAGCATAGAAACACTTCCTTACAGCTTGTTGCGCTGGATCTTACCGCTGACCGTCTTGGGCAGGCTGTCCTTAAACACCACGATACGAGGATACTTGTAGGGGGCGGTGTGCTCCTTGACGTAGTTCTGAATCTCTTTCTTCAGCTCATCGGTGGGCTCGGTGCCGTCCACCAGCACGATGGAAGCCTTGACCACCTGACCGCGCACCTCGTCGGGGGCGGCGGAAACGCCGCACTCCAGCACGTAGGGCAACTCCATAATGACCGATTCGATCTCGAAGGGTCCGATGCGGTAGCCGGAGGACTTAATCACGTCGTCCACACGGCCCACGTACCAGTAGAAGCCGTCCTCATCCATCCAGGCGGTGTCGCCGGTATGGTAGAAGCCGTCGTGCCACACCTCGGCGGTCTTTTCGGGAGCGTTGTAGTAGCCGGTGAACAGGCCGCAGGGGGCGCCGTTCTGCACATTGACCACAATCTCGCCCACCTCACCGGTGGCAACGGGGTTGCCGTCGGGATCCACGATGGACACGTCATAGATGGGAGCGGGTTTACCCATCGAACCAATCTTATGAGAGGCGCCAACCATATTGCCGACGATCATGGTGGACTCGGTCTGACCGAAGCCCTCGATAATCTGCAGGCCGGTGGCCTTCTCGAATTGGCGATACACCTCGGGGTTGAGTGCCTCGCCGGCGGTGGTCATATGTTTGACGGAAGAGAACTCGTACTTGGAAATATCCTGCTTGATCATCATACGCAGCATGGTGGGAGGTGCGCAGAAGGTGGTGATACCGTACTTGGCAAACATCGGCAGGATATCTGCCGCGTCAAAGCGGTCGAAGTCATACACAAAGGTCGCCGCCTCGCACAGCCACTGGCCGTACAGTTTACCCCACATCGCCTTAGCCCAGCCGGTGTCGGAGATGGTGAAGTGCAGGCCGTCGGGATCCACGTTGTGCCAATAGCGGGCGGTGTGGAAGTGACCCAGCGCGTACTTATAATTATGCGCCGCAATCTTAGGATAGCCGGTGGTGCCGGAGGTGAAGAACATCAGCATCAGGTCGTCGCCGCCGGGGGCATCCGCGGTGCGGTTGTAGTGGGTGGAGTACAGGGTGTACTCCTCGTCAAAGGTGCGCCAGCCCTCACGGGAGCCGTTCACCATCAATTTATGCTTCAGGGTGGGGCACTTCTCCGCCGCCAGCTCCACCTGTGCCGCCACGTCGCCGTCGGCGGTGCACAGCACCGCGCTCACGCCTGCGGCGTTAAAGCGGTACTCCAGATCGTGCTCCAACAGCTGGTTGGGAGCGGGTATGGCGATGGCGCCCAGCTTGTTGAGACCCAGCATGGCAAACCAGAACTGGTAGTGCCGCTTGAGAATCAGCATCACGCGGTCGCCCTTCTTGATGCCCAGGGACTTAAAGTAGTTGGCGCACTGGTTGGAGGCCTTCTTCATATCCTTGAAGGTGAAGCGGTGCTCCTCGTGGTCGCGGGAGACGTGCAGCATCGCCAGCTTCTCCGGCTCCTTGGCCGCCAGCTCGTCCACCAGGTCAAAGGCGAAGTTGAAATGCTCGGTATTCTTGAAGGTGATGGAGGTGGGGGTACCGTTTTCGTTCTCCACCACGTCGATATAGTTCTTGTAGATACGGCCGGAATCGTCGCGCTTATCCGCGGGCAGGTCCACGATGGCGCGGGTGGGCTCCAGCTCGGGGATGAGCTCGCCGGTAGGGTTCAGCACGATGGCGTAGAACACGCAATCCTGACCACCGACGGCGATCATACCGTGGGGGGTCTCGGAATCGAAGTAGATGCTATCGCCGGGGCCCAGCACCTCGCGGTGCTCGCCGATCTGCACCATCAGCTGACCTTCCAACACCAGATCCAGCTCCTGACCATCGTGGGAGGTCAGCTCGATGTCCTGCTGCTGAGCGGCGGGGTCATAGACACTGCGCACGTACAGCGGCTCGGCGATACGATTCTGGAAGGCGTAGGCCAGGTTGTAGTAGGTCATACCGTGAGCCTGGGCAATCTGCTGACCCTGGCCGCGGCGGGTGACGGTGAAGGATTTCAGCTTGGGGCTGTAACCCTCGATGATGTCGGTGACGTTGACGTTCAGGGCGGAGGCGCAGCGGTAGATGAAGGCGAAGTTAAGATCGCTCTTGCCGGCCTCGCACTGCAGATACTCCTCCACAGATACACCGGTCTTGCCCGCCATATCCTCCGGGGTGTAGCCCACGATCTCGCGCAGTTCGCGGATACGAGCCGCCATTTCTTGAATTTTGTAATCCAATGCGGTGATGGGTTCCATAAACAATCTCCTAGGGTAGAGCAGCAAATCCGAGCTCCGTTTTAGGAAGAGGGATTTTCGCTCTATCTTCGTTAAAATACTCGGAAATACATACCGTATTTCCTGTGTTTTGTGCCTCGATAGAACAAAAATCCCTTCTTTCTAAAATCTGCGACCTGAAAGCGAGCAGATTTTGTGTGATTTTTATTCTATTTGGGCGATGAAAGGCTGTATGCCTTTCGAGTACAAATAGGGTGAAAAGCGCCAAAATCCGCCGTTTTAAGGCGGGTTCGGATTTGTTGCTCTACCCTCTCCGGGACGAAATAAAAAACACTCGTCCCAAAGTTTGTTGACTTTGAGACGAGTGTGTGTAAACAAATACAGCACCCGCGGTACCACTCAAATTGCGACCAATACAGTCGCCCCTCTTCGAGGTCTAACAACCTCTATGCATTCACGCAGCATACACGGGGAAATTCTACTCACCGAAAAAACGGCTTTCTTTTTCCCGGCTCGGAAGCTACAAACAGAAATCTTGTCACGACAGCTCGCACCGACCGCTGCCTCTCTGGGGAGACGCTGATATCTGCCCTCTTCGTCATAGCCTTTATTATTAAATTGATAATGGTATATTAGCACGGTAGAGCGTGTTTGTCAACCCTTTAAGATAGGAAATTATTACAGTTTGTTTCTCTGAATCTTGCCGCTGATGGTCTTGGGCAGGCTGTCACGGAATTCCACCACACGGGGGTACTTGTAGGGGGCGGTGTGCTCCTTGACGTAGTTCTGAATCTCCTTCTTCAGCGCGTCGGTGCCGGCGGTGCCCTTGGTCAGCACGATGGACGCCTTGACCACCTGACCGCGGACCTCGTCGGGCACGGCAGAGACGCCGCACTCCACCACGTAGGGCAGTTCCATAATGACCGATTCGATCTCGAAGGGCCCGATGCGGTAGCCGGAGGACTTGATGACGTCGTCCACGCGGCTGACGTAGAAGAAGTAGCCGTCCTCATCACGCCAGGCGGTGTCGCCGGTGTGGTAGAGACCGTCGTGCCAGGCGGCATCCGTCTTTTCGTCGTCCAGATAATATCCCTTGAACAAGCCGCAGGGGACGGCGTCGGAGGTGCGGATGACAATCTCACCCGTCTCACCGGTGGCCACGCTGTTGCCGTCGGCGTCCACGATGTCGATGTCAAACTGGGGGGACGCCTTACCCATAGTGCCCACGCGGGGAACGGTGCCCACCAAATTGGCGATGGCCAGGGTGGTCTCGGTCTGACCGAAGCCCTCCATAATCTCCAGACCGGTGGCCGCCTTGAATTGCTTGAACACCTCGGGGTTCAGCGCCTCGCCGGCGGTGGTCATATGGTGGATGGAGGACAGATCGTACTTGGACAGGTCACCGCGGATGAGCATACGCAGCATGGTGGGCGGCGCACAGAAGGTGGTGATGTTGTACTGAGCGAACATGGGGAGGATGTCGTTCTCGTCAAAGCGATCGAAGTCGTAGACGAACACCGCGCCCTCGCACAGCCACTGGCCGTACAGTTTGCCCCACAGGCTCTTACCCCAGCCGGTGTCGGAGATGGTCAGGTGCAGGCCGTCACGCTCGCAGCAATGCCAGTACTTGGCGGTGACGTAGTGACCCAGGGCGTAGGTGTGCTTGTGGGCCGCCATCTTGGGGTTGCCGGTGGTGCCGGAGGTGAAGAACATCAGGGCGGTGTCCTCGCCGCAGGAGGCGTCGGCAGGACGCACAAACTTGCGGGAGAAGAGGCCGAACTCGGCGTCGAAATCGTGCCAACCGTCCTTCTTGCCGCCCACCAAAATCTTGGTGATGGGGCGACCCAGACTGTCGGCGGCGGTGGCGGCGATATCAGCAGTGTCGCCGTCGGCGGTACACACGATAGCGGACACGCCGGCCGCCTCGTAGCGGTAGGCAAAGTCGTGCTCTTTGAGCTGGTTGGTGGCGGGGATGGCCACGGCACCCAGTTTATGCAGAGCCACCATCGCGAACCAGAACTGATAGTGGCGCTTGAGCACCAGCATCACGCGGTCACCCTTCTTGATGCCCAGGGAGGTGAAATAGTTGGCGCACTGATTGGAATAGTGCTTGATATCCTTGAAGGTGAAGCGGCGCTCGGTCTTGTTGACGTCCAGATGCAGCATCGCCAGCTTGTCGGGATATTTGGCGGCGATGCCGTCCACGATGTCAAAGCCGAAGTTGAAGGTGTCGGTATTTTTGAAGTTGATGGACTGCAAGGAGCCGTCCTTGTCCTCCACCGTATCCACGAAGCGGGCGCACACCAGTTCCTCGGAGGTTTTGGCGGTGACGATGCTCTTGCGCACCTCCTTCTCCGCCGTCTCCTCGCCGGGCAAAACCACGGCGCAGAAGACGCAATCTTCGCCGTCCACGGCGATCATACCGTGGGGGGTGGAGGAATTATAGTAGATGCTGTCGCCCTCGCCCAGAATCTCCACGTGGTCGCCGATCTGCACCTTCAGCTTACCGCTGATGACCAGGTCGAACTCCTGACCCGAGTGGGTGGCCAGGTGGATGGGCTTATTCACCAGAGAGGGGTCGTATTCGTAGCGAACCCAGTAGGGCTCGGCAATCTTATTGCGGAATTTGGGTGCCAGGTGGGCGATGTCGATGCCGTCCTCCTTGGCGGTCTGCTGACCCTGCCCCTTGCGGGTGACGGTGTAAGAGGTCAGCAGGTTGGAGCTGCGGCCCTCCAGCAGGTCGGTCATATCCAGATCAAAGGCCAACGCGCACTTGTGAATAAAGCTGAAGGGGAAATCCACCGCGCCGGACTCGTAGGCCTCGTATTCGGCCACGGTGACGCCGGTCTTGGCGGCCATGGTAATGGTGGACCATTCCAGAATCTCGCGCATCTCGCGGATTCGGACCGCCACCTCTAACAGCTTCAGATTGTCGTTTGCCATTTCGCTCAACTCCTTTGTAAACAAAAAACGCACCCGTCTCAACGAATCATTGAGACGGGTGCGTCAGCACTCGCGGTACCACTCAATTTGCGGACAACGCCGCCACTCACAGGGTCTATCAACCCCTCGTCCTTGACGCAGACATCACGGAAGCGGCTACTACCCCACGGGGTTCACCGTTTCGGCTCGGAAGGGATGGGTCATTGAACAGCGCAACTACCGATTCGCACCAACCATCGGCTCTCTGAAAATCGCAACCGCTCGACCGTCTTCGTCACAGCCTTTGCTTTGATTTGTACGCATTGTAGCACACAAAATGCGCTTTGTCAACACTTTAAAGCAAAAAAGTGTTTAAAATTCCACCGTAATGGGCGCGGTCTTCTCCTTCTTCTTGATCGGGAGGACCTTCTCCGCCTTAGCAATCAGGCGCAGCAAGCGGCGCTCGGTGCGAATCAGCAACGCCAAAGCCACGGCAACGGCCGCCAAAATGCCCAGAACGACCCAGAAGATTCTCCAACCCTGCTTTTTATTCTCCATTATCATCCACGCTCCTTTATTCGTAAAGGGGGCCTACGCCCGCCTATCATTCGTCCATTCCATTATAATATGCCAAGCGAGACTTGTCAATACGAAATGCAGGGCACATTTTTTACACTATATTTACAAATTTCCATTGCTTTGCACGGGGGTTGTGCTATAATATAAGGTGAAATAGCAGTATCAAAAGGAGACCTGAATATGTTACAGCTAAAAAACATTAAGAAAGTGTACGCCTCCGGCGACAACGCGGTGCAGGCATTGGACGGAGTTTCCCTCTCCTTCCGCCACAACGAGTTTGTGTCCATCCTGGGTCAGTCCGGCTGCGGCAAGACCACCCTGCTGAACATCGTGGGCGGTCTGGACCGCTACACCGAGGGCGATCTGATCATCAACGGTAAGTCCACCAAGCAGTTCAAAGACCGCGATTGGGACACCTACCGCAACCACACCATCGGCTTTGTGTTCCAGAGTTACAACCTCATCCCCCATCAGTCGGTGCTGCAAAACGTGGAGCTGGCGCTGACCCTCTCCGGCGTGAAGAAGGCGGAGCGCCGTCGCCGCGCTAAGGCGGCGCTGGAGCAGGTGGGTCTGGGCGGTCATATGCGCAAGCGTCCCAGCCAGCTGTCCGGCGGCCAGATGCAGCGCGTAGCCATCGCCCGCGCCCTGGTCAACGACCCCGCCATCATCCTGGCTGACGAGCCCACCGGCGCCCTGGACACCGAGACCAGCGTGCAGGTGATGGATCTGCTCAAGGAGGTGGCCCGCGACCGCCTGGTGGTGATGGTCACCCACAACCCCGAGCTGGCGGAGCACTACTCCACCCGCATCATCCGTATGCTGGACGGAAAGGTCATTGACGACAGCGCCCCCCTCTCCGACGAGGAGCTAGCCGCCGAGCGGGAGCTGGAAATGATGAAGACCAAGGCCGACGCCGAGAAGAAGCGTCGCCGTGAGAAGAAGCCCTCTATGTCCTTCGCCACCTCCTTCGGCCTGTCGCTGAAGAACCTCTTCACCAAGAAGGGGCGCACCACCCTGACCGCCTTTGCGGGTAGCATCGGCATCATCGGTATCGCCCTCATCACCGCCGTGTCCAGCGGCACCACCGCCTACATCGACGCGGTGCAGGAGGAGACCCTCTCCTCCTATCCCCTGACGCTGGAGGCCACCCACACCGATATGGGCAGCCTACTGACCACCTTTATGGGCACCGCCGCATCCAAGGGCGAGCACGACAAGGACGCCGTGTACCAGAAGAGTATGCTGTACGACCTGATCAACTCTCTGAACAATATGAGCACCACCGAGAACGACCTGGCCTCCTTCAAGGTGTATCTGGAGAGCCAGCTGGCACAGGAGGACAGTGAACTGAACGCCTCCATCAACGGCGTGCAGTACACCTACGACCTGCCGATGCTGGTGTACACCAAGAACGTGGACGGCACCATTATGCAATCCGACACCGAGCAGGTGATGATGGATCTGATGATCAAGCACCTGGGCGTGGATATGTCCGGTATGGTATCTATGGGCGAATCCTATGGCATGAGCAGTTCCATGACCCTGGGCACCTCCGCCCTGTGGCAGGAGATGCTGCCCGCCAAGGATGGCTCCCTCATCAACCCCCTGCTGCACAGCCAGTATGAGATCATCGACGGCGGCCGCTGGCCCGCCGCCTACAACGAGATCGTGCTGGTGGTGGACAAGAACAACGAATTGGACGATATGACCCTCTATGCGCTGGGTCTGATGTCCGAGGAGGAGATGGACGCCCTGTCCAACGCCGCGTTGGGTCAGACCACCATCGAGACCGAGAACAAGAGCTGGACCTACGAGGAAATCCGCAATATGGAATTCCGCGCCGTCTTCCCTTACAACTGCTATACCTACGACGAGGCCACCGGCCTGTACACCGATATGCGTGTGAACAAAAACGGCGAGGAAAACCTGCTGGGTCTGCAGTATCTCTACGATAACGCCCTGTCCCTGAAGGTCACCGGCATCATCCGCCCCAAGGAGGATGCCACCTCCACCATGCTCACCGGCACCATCGGCTACACCACCGCCCTCACCGCCCACATCATCAACGAGGGTCAGAACGCCCCCGTCATCAAGGCGCAGATGGAGAATCCCGACGTGGACGTCACCACCGGACTGCCCTTCAAGCCCACCTCCGACGCCATCACCGCCGAGGAGTTCGGCGGATACCTGACCACCCTGAGCGACGAGATCAAGGCGCAGGTGTGGGTGGCCTATCAGTCGGTCATCTCCCCCGAGGCGCTGGCCGAGAAGGTGGGCCCTGTGATGGAGGCCACCCCCATCGAGCAAATGAAGGCCGCCCTGACGGCGATGTCCGCCCAGATGGATGCCCAGACCGCCGCCTATATCGCCCAGCTGGACGATGACGGCGTCAAGGCCTACTACCGCACCCTGCTGGAGCAGCAGGAGTCTATGAAATTCGCCGCCGAGAAGAAGGCGGAGTATGCCGCAAAGGCGGCCGCCGACACCGCCGCCGAGATGACCGGCGTGCAAGCCAACCTCACCGACGAGGAGCGTATGACCCTGTACAAGGCCGCCGAGTTCATCCAGTACGTCAACAAACTGGACGAAAACGGCAAAGCCAACACCTACGTGGACATTCTGGTGGCCGACAAGATGGCCCAGCTGAAGAATCAGATTCTGCAGATGTCCCGCGAGGAGTTGGTGGCCTTCATCGAGGGGATGCTGTCCTCCGGCAGCCTGGAGGTTTCCGGCGACTATCAGCAGTACGTGGAGCAGTTGCTGGAGAAGGACGAGCAGAGCCTGAAGGAGACCTGCATCGGCCTGATCAACAGCGACGTGATGCAGACCGAGGCCACCACCCGCGCCGAAATTCTGCAGGATCTGGCGGACAAAGGCTTCGCCGCCCCGGCGATGCAGGCCGCCATCCTGACCAACTCCATCGGCGGCTACACCATCGACCAGTTCGTCAACTACTACGACAACGTGCTGGCCTTCTCCGAGAGCAACTATGAGGATATGCTGGTGAGCCTGGGCAAGCTGGAGCTGGATAGCCCCGCCACCATCAACATCTACGCCTCCTCCTTCGAGAACAAGGATATCATCGAGGCCGCCATCGCCGACTACAACGAGGGTAAGGACGAACTGGAGAAGATCGTCTACACCGACTACGTGGGTCTGATGATGTCCTCCATCACCACCATCATCGACGCCATCACCTACGTGCTGATCGCCTTTGTGGCCATCTCGCTGATCGTGTCGTCGATTATGATTGGCGTCATCACCCTCATCTCGGTGCAGGAACGCACCAAGGAGATCGGTATTCTCCGCGCCATCGGCGCCTCTAAGCGCAACGTGTCCAGTATGTTCAACGCCGAGACCATCATCATCGGATTCACCTCCGGTCTGCTGGGCGTGGGCATCACCTATCTGCTGTGCATCCCCATCAACGCGGTGCTGCATATGCTCACCGATATCGCCAACCTGGAGGCCTATCTGCCTGTTAGCGCCGCGGTGATTCTGGTGGCCATCAGCGTGATGCTGACCCTGGTGGCAGGTATCATCCCCTCCCGCGCCGCCGCCAAGAAGGACCCCGTGGTGGCATTGAGAACCGAGTAATCTATAGCATAAAAAACAGCCTGTGGCGATTGCCACAGGCTGTTTTTTGTTATGCCGCGGGGTTTAACTCCGCTACCGTGTCGGCGGTGGTCAGCATATCCTCGGCAAAGATGCCGTAGCCGCGGGTGGAGTCGTCCACCAGCACGTGGGTGACGGCGCCCACCAGATGCCCATTCTGCAGGATAGGGCTGCCGCTCATCCCCTGCACAATGCCGCCTGTCAGCGCCAACAAATCGGGGTCGGTGACCCGCAGGCGCAGGTGACGGGTGGAATCGGCGCCACCGTACCGCACCCGCTCAATCTCCACGTCGTACAATTGGGGGCGGGTGCCGTCCACTGTGCACAGAATCTGGGCGTACCCCACGGTCACCTGCTGGCGGTGGGCCACAGGCATGGTCTGCCACCCCTCGGGATAGGCGGTGAGGTCGCCGTAGAGACCATTGTCGCCATTCCTCTGCAAGGTGCCCAGGCTACCTGTGTCAAAGCAGCCCTTCAGCGCACCGGGTGTGCCCGCTTTGCCCTTGGTGATGCCAAAGATGCGGGCGGGGACAATCTCACCCCCTGACAACGACATCGGAGCGCCGGTGTCTACGTCGCACACCGCGTGGCCGAGGCCGGCGAAGGTACCGGAGGCGGGGGCGTAGAAGGTGAGGGTGCCGATGCCCGCCGCCGAGTCACGCACCCACAGGCCGGCGCGGTAGCTGTCCTCCCCCACCGACTTGACGGGGGTGAAGGAGGCGTCAAAGGCCACCCCGTCCCGTTCCAGCCGCAGGGTGATCTTTTTGCCACCGGCGGCGGTGATAAGGGCGCCCACCTCGTCGCCGGTGGACACCGACTGCCCATTCACCGCCAGGATGGTGTCCCCCACGCACACCCCTGCGGCGGCGGCGGGATTGACCTTGCCCGCGGCGGTGTCCACGTCGGAGAGCCCCACCACCAACACGCCTTTGGTGTATAGTTTAATGCCAAAGGGGGTGCCGCACACCATCACCACCTGATGGTCGGTGACGGTGACCGCCACCTCCTTGATGGGGATGAGGCCGCCCAGGGTCAGGCAGGTGCGGTACTCGCCCCCCGCCACGGCGGTGGACACGGCGTCGCCGCGAAACCGATTGCGGCTGTGCAACCAATCGCCGATATGCAGTTGCTGTCCCTCCCCCACCGCAAAGCGGTCGGGCAGACGCTCCTGCAAATACCCCACCGCGCCAAAGGTCAGGCCGCAAACCAGCGCCAGCACGCAACACGTACATCGAATCAGAACACGCACGTTGTATCACCTCATTTCGCTCGTGTTCTCGATTATTGTATCCGCAAATGCGGGGCGGCGGCGTGGAAAATGCCACGGATTTTGTCAATTTTCGCATTGGGAATTGCCGACGGCAATCATTTCCGCGAAAAATGCGCGCCAGAGGGCAAAAATAAAAAAGAAAAATCCCGACAACCGAAGTTGTCGGGATTTTAAAGTCTTATACTAAGCCTTGGTGAGAACACCAAGAACTGCTGATGAGGCTGTGGTGCCATTATCGGGGAGATAGGCTTTCGTCAGGGAGAGGCAAACGACGCAGGCAATACTGTATGTATTGCCGAGTACGATTGGCCTCGCTGGCGGAAGCGTAGCCGCCGAGAATGGTGCCTAAAGCCGAACTCAGTAGTTCAAAAATTACAGCTCAGCGAAGTACTTGATGGTGCGGACCATCTGGCTGGTGTAGGAGTTCTCGTTGTCGTACCA
>JAZREF010000046.1:0-2340 GCA_045660625.1 Acutalibacteraceae bacterium | reverse complement strand
CAGTACTTGTTCATCTCAAGTCTGTCAGGGTCGTTCTTCTTGTTCTTCATGCTGTTGTAGTTGCGTTGCTTGCACTCGGTGCAGGCCAGGGTAATTTTGACTCTCATTTCGGTACCTCCTATAGCTAAAAAGCCGGATATTGTGAACCTCCCTCAAGCCTTGCGGCCGGCGGGGGCTGGGCGCAAAAATGCGCACAAAAATAAAACCCCCTACGAGGTATCATCAACTATAACATATTTGTCCAGTACGGTCAAGTGTTTTTTACAAGTTTTTTCAAGATTTTTTGTGCAGTCTGTATATAGTGTGTGGCGGCGCAAATGAGGCACAAAATGTAGTGCCGCGAGGGAGGGTAGTGCCAAAACAGCACATTAAAGATAGGTATCTATTATATATAATACTATATATTCCTATTATATATAGCCCCTCACACGCAAAAACGCCCCTCACCACGGGGGTGAGGGGCGTTTCGTTAAAACACAAGAAAAGGGAAAGGAAGATTATTTCTTAAACTTGGGGCGGGCGGTGTACTCGGTGTGCAGGATCTCGTGAGCCTTGTGGCTGCCGTAGGAGCCCAGGTACTCCTCGTACAGAGCCTTCACGAAGGGGCTCTCGTGGCTCTTGCGCAGAGCCATACCGGCATCCTGATCGTACAGAGCCTTGGCGCGCATGCTCTTCAGGTCGAACACGTTCAGCACAGAAGCAGGCTGGACGGGCTGACCGCCGCCGGTGACACAGCCGCCGGGGCAGCACATAATCTCGACGAAGGTCCAGGGAGCGGTGCCGGCCTTAATCTGATCCATCACGTAGTTGGCGTTGGCGATGCCGGAGGCGACAGCCACCTTGATCTCCAGGCCGTTGATGGTGTAGGTGGCCTCCTTCAGACCCTTGGTGCCGCGGACCTCGTGGAACTCCACGGCGTCGTTGGACTTGCCGGTCAGCCAATCGTTGGCGGTACGCAGGGCAGCCTCCATAACACCGCCGGTAGCGCCGAAGATAACGGCAGCGCCGGTGTCGGTGCCCATGGGATCGTCAAACTCCTCGTCGGGCAGGTAGTTGAACTTGATACCCGCACGCTCGATCATACGAGCCAGCTCGCGGGTGGTGATGGACACGTCCACGTCCATATTGCCGTTCTCGTTCATCTCCTCACGGCCCACCTCGAACTTCTTGGCGGTGCAAGGCATGACGGAAACGGAGAAGATCTTGGCGGGATCGATGCCCATCTTCTCGGCGTAGTAGGTCTTCAGCAAGCCACCGAACATCTGCTGGGGAGACTTGCAGGAGGACAGGTTGGCCAGCTGCTCGGGATAGTACAGCTCCGCGAACTTGACCCAACCGGGAGAGCAGGAGGTAATCATGGGCAGCACGCCGCCATTCTGAATACGCTCCACCAGCTCGTTGGCCTCCTCGACGATGGTCACGTCGGCGGCGGCGTCAGTGTCGAACACCTTGTCAAAGCCCAGGCGGCGCAGAGCGGCAACCATCTTGCCCTCCACGTTGGTGCCGATGGGCATACCGAACTCCTCGCCCAGAGCGGCGCGGACGGCGGGAGCGGTCTGCACCACGACATACTTGTCGGGGTCAGCCAGAGCGGCCCACACCTTAGCGGTGTCGTCACGCTCCACCAGAGCGCCGGTGGGGCAGACCACGGTGCACTGACCGCAGGAGACGCAGGGGGTATCGTCCAGACCCAGCTCAAAGGCGCAGGCGATGTGGGTATCGATACCACGATCGTTGGCGCCGATGACGGAGACCAGCTGCTGCTTACAGGCGGCGACGCAACGACGGCACAGGATGCACTTGTTGTTGTCGCGCACCAGGTGGGGAGCAGAGGCATCCAGGGCGTAGACAGGCTTCAGGCCGTCGTACTTGCCGGCGTCCTCGATGCCGTAGTCACGGCACAGCTTCTGCAGCTCGCAGTTGGTGGAACGCACGCAAGTGAGGCACTTGCGGTCGTGAGTAGACAGGATCATCTGCAGGGTGGTCTTGCGGCCCTTCTCGATGCGGGGGCTGGAAGTGGTGACCTCCATACCCTCGGACACGGGGTACACGCAGGCGGTGACCAGACGGGCGGGACGACCACCCTCGGACACCTCCACCATACAAATACGGCAAGCGCCGATCTCGTTGATCTCTTTCAGGAAGCACAGAGTGGGGATCTCCACGCCGGCATAGCGGGCAGCCTCCAGAACGGTGGCACCCTTCGGCACGCTGACAGCGATACCATTAATCTTAACATTAATCATATCCATTCTATCCACACTCCTTTCTTAAATCTTGGAAATAGCCTTGAACTTACAAGTGCCCACGCAAGCGCCACACTTAACGCACTTGTCGGCG
>JAZREF010000045.1:0-48286 GCA_045660625.1 Acutalibacteraceae bacterium | reverse complement strand
ATAAACTGTCCGCCTTGGTCGCCGAGCAGGAGATGACCGCTCTGCTCACCGAGGTGGAGCAGCCGCTGGCACTGGTGCTGGCGGATATGGAGCGTGAGGGCGTGGCGGTGGACCGCGAGGGCATCGCCGCCTTTGGCGCTGGGCTCACCGCTCGCATCGCCACCCTGCAGAAGAATATTTTCGCCCAAGTGGGGTATGAATTCAACCTCAATTCCCCCAAGCAGTTGGGCAAGGCGCTCTTTCAAGATTTGGGCTTGCCCCACGGTAAGAAGACCAAGTCCGGCTACTCCACCTCCGCCGACGTGCTGGAGAAGCTCCGCGATCAGTCCCCCGTGGTGGCGGGTCTGCTGGAATACCGCACCCTGGCCAAGCTGAACAGCACCTACTGCGAGGGTCTCTTGAAGGTTGTCGAGCCCGACGGTCGCATCCGCTCGGTGTTTAACCAGACCGAGACCCGCACGGGTCGCATCTCCTCCTCCGAGCCCAATTTGCAGAATATTCCCGTCCGCTCCGAACTGGGACGGCAGATGCGCCGCTTCTTCACCGCCCGTGAAGGATGGGTGCTGTGCGACGCCGACTACTCCCAAATCGAACTGCGCGTGCTGGCTCATATGGCCGCCGAGCCCACTATGTGCGCCGCCTTCAACGGCGGCACCGATATCCACCGCTCCACGGCGGCACAGGTGTTCGGCGTGTCCCCTGAGGACGTGACCCCCCAGATGCGTTCTGCGGCCAAAGCCGTCAATTTCGGCATCATCTACGGTCAGGGTGCCTATTCCCTGGCGGAGGATTTGGGCATCGGCTTTGGCGAGGCCAAGGAGTACATCGACCGCTATCTGGCCAACTTCGGCGCGGTGTCCGCCTTTATGGATTCCCTCATCGCCGACGCCACCGACCGTGGCTATGGCGTCACCCTGATGGGTCGCCGCCGTCCCCTGCCGGAGCTGAAGGCCGGCAACGCCATGACTCGCCATTTTGGCGAGCGCGTGGCGCGGAATATGCCCATCCAGGGCACCGCCGCCGACATCATCAAGGTGGCGATGGTGCGTGTCCACCGCCGCCTGGCCGCCGAGGGTTTGCAGGCGCGACTTATCCTGCAGGTGCACGACGAATTGATGGTGGAGTGCCCCGCCGCCGAGGCAGACGTGGTCTGCCGCCTGCTGGCGGAGGAGATGGAGGCCGCCGCCGACCTCACCGTCCGCCTGGAGGTGGACGCCCACGTGGGCGAGACCTGGTACGACGCCAAGGGTTAATAAAATAAGAAAAACCGCCTCTGCGCCGGTCGCAGAGGCGGTTTTTGCGTTCCTCTTGTGCAGTTTCGCTATTGCGTCTTGGGAATATATAGCAAAAATGCCAAAATATCCAAAAAATCGCCAAAATCTTTGTAACAAACTACACAAAAAAGCCTTGCAATTTGCGGGATTCACTGTTACAATGAAAGAGTATAAATGTAATGTAGGGGCATTGCGCCCTTTTTGACCCGAAAGGAAGTGGAAGACGGATGAATTTGTATGACAACGGCGTGGATATCGGGCAGGAGATTGCCTCCTATCTCGCCGGCACCGCCACCCACGCTTACCGCTGGTTGGGTTGCCATTACGCGGGGGACAACAGCTATGTGTTCCGCGTGTGGGCGCCCAATGCCCAGTCGGTATCGTTGGTGGGTGACTTTAATGGGTGGAACCCCGACGCCCAGCCGATGTTGCGTATCGACGGCGGCGTGTGGGAGACCACGGTGCAGGACATCGGACTCTACGCCCCCTACAAGTACCACGTGGTGGGTCAGGACGGCAAGGCGGTGGACAAGTGCGACCCCTACGCCGTGCATATCGAGACCCGACCCGGCACCGCTGCTAAGGTGTACGAGGTGGGCGGCTATGAGTGGCACGACGCCGATTGGCAGTCCGCCAAGGTGGCCCCCTACGACAAGCCGGTGAACATCTACGAGGTGCACGCCGGCAGCTGGCGCACCTACGGCGACGGCAACCCCTTCTCCTATCGCAAGCTGGCGGAGGAGCTGGTGCCCTACGTGCTGGATATGGGCTACACCCACATCGAGCTGATGCCCATCTCCGAGTACCCCTTCGACGGCTCTTGGGGCTATCAGGTGCTTGGCTATTACGCCCCCACCAGCCGCTTCGGCGGGCCCGAGGACTTTATGTACTTCGTGGACACCTGTCACCAAGCAGGCATCGGCGTGATTCTGGACTGGGTTCCCGCCCACTTCCCCCGCGACGCCGCGGGTCTGTTCCGCTTTGACGGCGGCCCCTGCTACGAGTACGCTGACCCCCGCAAGGGCGAGCATAAGGAGTGGGGCACCTGCGTGTTCGACTACGGTCGCCCCGAGGTCCGCTCCTTCCTCATCTCCAACGTGATGTATTGGCTGGAGGAGTACCACATCGACGGTATCCGCGTGGACGCAGTGGCATCGATGCTGTATCTGGACTACAACCGCAAGGACGGCGAATGGGTGGCCAACTGCTTCGGCGGCCACGAGCACCTGGAGGCGGTGGATTTCATCCGCTGGCTCAACGAGACGGTGTTCCGCACCCACCCCGACGTGATGATGATTGCCGAGGAGTCCACTGCCTGGCCTATGGTGTCCAAGCCCACCTCCGACGGTGGCCTGGGCTTCAACTTCAAGTGGAATATGGGCTGGATGAACGATATGATTCGTTACACCTGCCTGGACCCCTTCTTCCGCAAGGATAATCACAATCTGATTACCTTCTCGCTGATGTACGCCTTCTCCGAGAATTTCGTGTTGCCCATCTCCCACGACGAGGTGGTCCACGGCAAGGGCTCGCTGATCAACAAGATGCCCGGCACCTACGAGGAGAAGTTCGCGGGCCTACGCGCCTTCTTGGGCTATATGATGACCCACCCGGGCAAGAAGCTACTCTTTATGGGTAGCGAGTTCGGTCAGTTTAAGGAGTGGGATTACCAGAGCGGTCTGGATTGGCTGCTGCTGGACTACGAGAGCCACCGTATGACCCGCCACTACGTCCGCACCCTGAACCACCTGTATCGTCAGACCCCCGCCCTGTGGGAGGACGACTACTCCTGGGAGGGCTTCAAGTGGATTGCCGCGGACGACACCGCTCAGAGCGTCATCTCCTTCCGCCGCATTGATAAGAGCGGCAACGAGGTGGTGGTGGTGTGCAACTTCACCCCCATTCAGCGTGACGGCTACCGCATCGGCCTGCCGGTGTACGGCGACTGGGTGGAGCTGTTCAACTCCGATCTGGCCGAGTTTGGCGGCGGTAATGCCTCCAACGGCCTCATCAAGACCGATCCCGAACCGATGCACGGCTTTGACCAGTCGGCGGCTCTTACCTTGCCGCCCCTGTCGGTGCTGGTGCTGAAGAATAAAAAGGCACGCTCCTATCCTAAGAAGAAAGCCGCAGCTAAGTCCAAGGCATCCAATAAAAATTGAGGAGGAAAGCAATCATGTTTCGCAAGCAAGAATGTGTCGCCATGCTGTTGGCTGGCGGCCAGGGCAGCCGTTTGTACGCGCTGACCCGCAAGATCGCAAAACCTGCCGTACCCTATGGCGGTAAGTACCGCATCATCGACTTCCCCCTGTCCAACTGTGTCAACTCCGGTATCGAGACGGTGGGCGTGCTCACCCAGTATCAGCCCCTGGAGCTGAACGGTTACATCGGTTCCGGTCAGCCTTGGGATTTGGATCGTATGGACGCCGGTGTGCATATCCTGCCCCCCTATCAGCGCAATCAGGGCGCCGATTGGTATAAGGGTACCGCCAACGCCATCTATCAGAACATCGACTTCATCCAGCGTTACAATCCCGAGTACGTGCTGGTGCTGTCCGGTGACCACATCTACAAGATGGATTACAGCGATATGCTGGCCTATCATAAGGAAAAGGGTGCGGATTGCACCATCGCCGTGCTGGACGTCCCCAAGGAGGAGGCTTCCCGCTTTGGTATCCTGAACACCAACCCCGACGGCTCCATCTACGAGTTCGACGAGAAGCCCGCCGTGCCTAAGAGCACCCTGGCCTCTATGGGTATCTACATCTTCACCTGGGAAAAGTTGCGTAAGTACCTCATCGCCGACGAGGAGGATTCCACCTCTCAGAACGACTTTGGTAAGAACGTGCTGCCCACCATGCTGAACAGCGGTGAGAAGATGTTCGCCTGGCGCTTTGACGGCTACTGGAAGGACGTGGGTACCATCGACTCCCTGTGGGAGGCCAATATGGACCTGCTGGATCCCAACGTGCCTCTGGATCTGTCTGACGAGGGCTGGAAGATCTACTCTCGCAACCCCGGTATGCCTCCCCAGTACCTGTCCGCCACCGCCTCTGTGCAGAACTCCTCCATCACCGAGGGTTGTGTCATCGATGGTAAGGTGGAGTCCTCCGTCATCTTCGCCGGTGTCACCATCGAAGAGGGCGCTGAGATTGTCCAGTCCATCCTGATGCCCGGCGCCGTGGTGCGTAAGGGCGCCAAGGTGCAGTACGCCATCCTCGCCGAGGACGTGGAGGTGTGCGAGGGCGCCGTGGTTGGCGAAGCCCCCGAAGAGATTGACGACCTGTCCCGTTGGGGCGTGGCCGTGGTCGCTTCCGGCATTAAGGTCGGTAAGGGCGGCAAGGTACCTGCCAAAGGTATGATTGAAGCAGACGTGAATGACGGCGAGGAGGTGAGCGCTCATGCGTAATTACAGCGCTTTGGGTCTGATTTTTGCGAATATGCACGACGGGGCGTTCCGTGACGGTACTGCTGTCCGCTCTATGGGCTCTCTGCCCTTCGGCGGTCGCTATCGCCTCATCGATTTCCCCCTGTCCGCGATGGTTAACGCGGGCATCACCAAGGTTGGTGTCATCACCAAGAGTAACTACCAGTCCCTGATGGACCACATCGGCAGCGGTAAGGCTTGGGACCTCTCTCGTAAGAACGAGGGTCTGTATTTCCTGCCTCCCCGCAGCAGCAGCGACTCTAAGTATCAGGGCCGCATCGGCTCCCTGGTGGACGTGATTCCCTTCCTGAATCACTCCAAGGAGGAGCTGGTGGTGCTGTCCGATTGCCATATGGTCACCAGCATGGACTTTGACGCGATGATTAAGGCGCACATCGACAGTGGCGCTGACGTCACCATCGCCTGCCGTCACGGCGTGGTGCCCAAGCTGGCAGACATCCCCGTGCTGACTATGGATGCCTCCGCCCACGTCACCGACCTGCTGCTGGGTCGCATCGCCGACCAGTCCGCCTACTATGGCACCGGCGTCTACGTGATGCGTAAGGATTGGCTGCTGCGTATCCTCACCGAGGCTACCGCCCGTAACCTGCACCACTTCGAGCGCGACATTCTGCAGCGCCGTATGGACGAGTTGAAGATCTGCGGCTACGTGGTGCCCTCTCTGGTGATGCCCATCTACTCCACCGAGAGCTATTTCAACGCCAACCTGGCTCTGCTGGACGGCGAGGTTCGTAAGCAGCTGTTCCCCATGAACCGTCCCGTTTACACCAAGTTGAAGGATTGCGATCCCGCCCAGTACGGTCTGCACGCCGAGGTCACCAACTCTCTGGTGGCGGACGGCGCCCACATCGAGGGCAAGGTGAGCAATTCCATCATCTTCCGCGGTGTCAAGATCGCCCGCAACGCCGAGCTGAACAACTGCGTGATTATGCAGAACGTCACCGTGGGCGACGGCTGCAAGCTGGGTAGCATCATCGCCGATAAGAACGTGGTCATCCGCAACGGCGTCACCCTGCAGGGTTCCGAGAGCTACCCCGTTTACATCGCCAAGAATTCCATTATCTAAGGGTCAGGAGGGTCAAGTAATATGAAAGTTTTATACGTTGCCAGCGAGGCGCTTCCCTTTGCCGCCTCCGGCGGTCTGGCGGATGTGGCCGGCTCGTTGCCTAAGGCCATCCGTTCCCGCTTGGTGGGTTGCCGCGTGGTGATGCCTCTCTACGAGAGCATCCCCCAGAATCTACGTGAGAATATGACCTTCCTCACCAGCCTGTCCGTGCCGGTAGCCTGGCGCCGCCAGTATTGCGGCGTGTTTGAGGCTAAGGTGGACGGCGTTATCTACTACCTGCTGGATAACCAGTATTATTTCAAGCGTCAGGGCCTCTACGGCCACTATGACGATGCCGAGCGTTTCGCCTTTTTCTCTCGTGCTGTTCTTGAGATGCTGCCCCATATTGGGTTCAAGCCCGACGTCATCAACTGCAACGATTGGCAGTCCGCGCTGGTTCCTCTGTTCTATCATTGCTTCTATGCGGGCCGCGAGGGCTTTGAGGGCATCAAGACGGTGTTTACCATCCACAACATCCAGTACCAGGGCAAGTATGGTATGGAGCTGATGGAGGACGTGCTGGGCATTCCCCCCGAGCATCGTCAGTTGCTGGAGTATGACGGCTGCGTCAACTTTATGAAGGCGGGTATCGAGTGCGCCGACCGCGTCACCACCGTTAGCCCCACCTACGCCGAGGAGATTCTGGATCCTTGGTTCTCTTGGGGTCTGGATCCCATCCTCAATGCCCGCCGCTGGAAGTTGCAGGGTATCCTCAACGGTATCGACACCGACGGCTACAACCCCGTCTCCGACCCCAACATCGTGGAGAATTTCTCCGTCGAGACGCTGGACGAGGGTAAGGCCGCCAACAAGAAGGCTCTGCAGGAGCGCCTGAATCTGCCGGTCAAGCCCGACGTGCCGCTGATCGGTATGGTCACCCGCCTCACCTCCCACAAGGGTCTGGATCTGGTCAAGTACATCGTGGACGATCTCTTACAGCGTGACGTCCAGATGGTGGTGCTGGGTTCCGGCGAGTGGGTGTACGAGAACTTCTTCCGCGAGGTGCAGGCCAAGTATCCTGAGAAGTTCTGCTATTGCGCCGGCTTCGTCCCCGAGCTGGCCCGCAAGATCTACGCTTCTGTGGACATCTTCCTGATGCCCTCCAAGAGCGAGCCCTGCGGCCTGGCACAGATGGTGGCCTGCCGCTACGGCACCCTGCCCATCGTCCGCGAGACCGGCGGCCTGAAGGATAGCATCATCGACTGCGGCGAAGAAGGCGGCTTCGGCTTCACCTTCAAGACCTACAACGCCGACGATATGCTGGCGGCCATCGATCGCGCTCTGGGCGCCTATGCCAACAAGCCCGATCTGAAGCTGCTGCGCGAGCGTTGCATGACTCAGGATTTCACCTGGGGTCGCTCCGCCAACACCTATATCCGTATGTATAAGGAATTGGTGAAGTGATTTAACGACAAACAGAACTTGTACTGCAAGAGTTGTACTCTTAAAAACTGTATAAACAATGAATCCCCATCGAGTAAAAATCGGTGGGGATTGTTGTATGGTTGATATGATTAAAAGAGGAATAGTATGATGGATAAAATTTTAATTAATGACATTTTGAAGTTTGGCAATGAAGAACTCCCAAATGTAAAGATTAAATTTAATATACACAATGGATATTCCGATCCGTTAGATTTGTATAAACAAAACCCTGATGAAGTTAATGTTGGGTGGTTTCTGTGGCATGAAAACAGTCGTTATTTTCAAGAAGGTCAAATTGCAATCTGTTTTTTAAGAATAGCAACCGACACTTGGCTTTTAACTACAATAAAAAGAATTACAAAATTAATAGATGTTCCTGCCGGTGGTGGGGTTGGGTACGAAGCGGAGGAAGAAGAACGGTATAAAAAATATTTTGGAAGAATTATCGTTAAATATCATAACAAAGCCATTTCCATGGGACGTCGGTATGAAGCGCTTATGGATGAACTGGAAGTGCTAGAGGTATTAAATGATTGTTTTACAGGTAATGATTTTCCAGGGTATGAAAATGTTCGCTTAACATACACTCAATTACAAAACATAATTGATCGGAACTTGCCCGGTTGGGTAGCCGCATTGCAAAATCAAAAAGCAGTATATTTAATAACGGATACTAATACCGGAAAATTATATGTCGGTTCTGCCACTGCTCAATATGGAATGCTTTTGCAACGTTGGTCGAATTATGTACATAATGGACATGGTGGCAATAAAGGATTAAAGGAGCTCGTTGATAAACAGGGTTTTGATTATGTGAAAAAACATTTTCAATATTCGATTTTAGAAAATTATAATGCCCGAATGGATGACGCTTATATTCTAAGAAGAGAATCTTGGTGGAAAGAAACATTAAAAACAAGAGAGTTTGGGTTAAATGAAAACTAAAGATATGATTCTCTTCTTTTCCACAGGACATATAGGCTATAATCGACTTAGGTTTTAGTTCTCTCTGAAAAGTGATATTTGGTGTCAAAATGTTCTGTTTGTTACGGTGTCAGATGTAATTGAAAGGAAGCACGAAATCTTCGTGCTTCCTTTTTTTGTCCTTTAGAATACGCTTCCTATGGACAGTCTTTTTTGTTGGTTTGAAAAATCCGCATAACCATCGCGTTGTAAGCGCTTTCATTTCAGCAGTTTTCGCCGCATTTCCAGTAGGATGGCTTTCTCCCGTCGGGATACCTGCACCTGGGTCATACCCAGTGTGTCCGCCACCGCTTGTTGCGTCTGTCGCCGCAGATACCGCAGTTCGATGAGGGTGCGATCTCGTGGTGATAGTCCGCCCAGCACCTGCCGCAATGCCAGCTTGTCGGTGAGCATTTCCTCCGGCGAGTCGCAGGGCAGGTCGATCTGTCCCTCTTCGCCCTCGTCGTTGCGGGTGAGGGAGAGGGGAGGGAGCACCACGCACACCGCCTGTGCCGCCAGCGCCGGCTCGATACCCAGCTCCGCCGCCAACTCTTCCACCGTAGGCTCCCGTCCGTGGTCGGACAACAGCCGCTCTCGCAACCGTCCTACCTGTGTCGCCAAACTCCGCAGGGAGCGGCTGACCTTCACCGCGCCACCCTCGCGGAATAGGTGGCGCATCTCCCCGAGAATCAGCGGCACCGCATAGGTGGAGAAGCATAGTCCCCGTTCGGGCTGGAATCCGTCCGCCGCTTTGACCAATCCCACACACCCCGCCTGAAACAGATCGTCGTACTCGATGCCACGCCCTACGAAGCGCTTGGCGCAGGCGTGCACCAGCCCCAGATTGCTCTGCACCACCTCGTCGCGGGAGGTCATCCCTTCACCCGCGGCGCTATGTATTTCTCCATGGTCACGGTGGTGCCTTTGCCCTCAGCGGAGCGCACTCGCAGTCGGTCGGTGAAACTCTCCATCACCGAAAATCCCAGCCCCGACCGTTCCTCACCGCCGGTGGTGAATAGCGGCTCCATAGCCTTGGCCACGTTGGGGATGCCACGCCCCTTGTCCTTCACCTGCACCTGAATTTTGCCGTTTTCGTATAGTTTCACGCACAGCGTCACCACCCCTAAGCGGTCGGGGTAGCCGTGCACGATCGCGTTGGTCACCGCCTCGGATACGGCGGTGCGCAGGTCGGCCAACTCGTCCACCGCCGGGTCTAGTTGCGCCGCAAAGGCCGCCACCGCCGCGCGGGCGAAGCCCTCGTTGGCGGAGCGGCTGAGAAAGGTCACTTTCATTTCGTTGGTTGGTTTCATTTTGTCTCCTCCTCCCAGATGGGTAGTTTGTCCAGGCCTGCCAGGCGGATCATCCGTTCCATCCGCTGGCTGGCGCCTTGCAGCCGCAGGTCGCCTTCGAGGGACAGCATCAGCCGATGCCGCCCCATAATCAGCCCAATCCCCGACGAGTCCATAAAGGTGAGGCGGGATAGGTCAATAATCAGTCGCCGTGGTCGGCAGGCCAGCACGGCGGCATCGATTTTCTGCCGCAGGTCTGCGGCGGTGTGGTGATCCAGTTCCCCAATCAGCGCGGCGGTGAGATTTCCCTCTTCCCGCGCCAGTTCCAGTTGCATACGGTCACATCCTTTCCGATTTTTACCAAAATATACGCAAAAAAGCCTCCACCCATATAGGATAGAGGCTTTTTACTCATTTTTCACGAAAATCCCGCCGTCAAAATCGGTCAGGTGGCGTGGAATTTCCACGAAACAACCAACTCAATTTTGAATTGACTTACTCTCAATCAACGAGAGGTGGAAAAAGCTAAATTTTCTGCTATACTGTAGATAGACCGGTCAAAACAGAAAGGAGATTTTGTTTATGACATTTGGAACTATCATCAAAGATCTACGATTGAAACACAATATGACCCAAGAAAGATTAGCGGAGCTGCTGAATATTTCCCCACAGGCGGTCAGCCGTTGGGAAACCGGTGCGGCCATGCCGGACATTTCCCTGTTGCCGCCGCTGTCTAATCTTTTCAGCGTCACCACCGATTATCTACTCAGTATGGACACTTATCAAAAAGATTTGCGAAAGGCGGAGTTTGACGAGGCGTTTTTTGAGTATTGGAAGCACGACGATAAGCAGAAAAATTATGAAATCGCCGTCCAAGCCGTTGCGGAATACCCCGGCAATATGGAATATATGGAATGGTTGGCATCGGCAGAGTTCTATGTTGCTTTTAAAAATGACGAGGAAGGATTCTGCCGCCTACTGGACAGCGCCATCAAGCATTATAAGATCGTTTTGGACAGCAATCCTCCCAAGGCTCTCCGCGACAAAGCCTTAGATGGCATTGTCTTGTCCTATCATTGGCGGGGCGATTTGGAAAGCGCCAAGCAATACGCTTTGACAGAAGAGGACGCGGAAAAACGGGACGATTTGTTGCTTTGGTGTCTGGAGGGAGAAGAGAAGAAAAGGCATTGCCAGACCCTTTCTGAGAAAAAATTAAGGGCGTTCATTTTGTCGCTTCAGCTTGGTTATAAAACCTTGGCGGTATGTGATGCCATCGAGCAGGTTTTGTACGCTCTGTTCCTCGACGGCAATTTTCAATTCCATCACAATCTGTTGACCTACAATTTCATCGACAAGGCGTTTTTCCTGTGTGGCGAACAGAAGTATGACAAAGCCGTGGCCGCGCTGACCAAAGCCCGCCACCACGCAGAACAGGACACCCTGTTTTCTAAGCAAGACCACTATCAATACACCGCTCCACTGTTCCATTTGGTGGGCGGCGAAAAGCCGATCAGTGATTCTGCCGATACGCCGCTAGACGGTTATCGGGCGAGTCTAAATCGCTCCGATTTCGATTCCATCCGACAGAGGGACGATTTTCAAGCATTGCTTAAATAATCTGCGCAAAAAAGCGGAGGGGAATACCCCTCCGCTTTTTCTCTTGTTTACCCCAGCAAACACACACAATGGGCGGCGATGCCGTCGCCGCTACCGGTGAAGCCCAGACCCTCCTCGGTGGTGGCCTTGACGCTGACGTTGTTCACGTCCACGCCGCAGGCATCCGCGAGAATCTGCCGCATCTGGGGGATATGGGGCGCCAATTTCGGGCGCTGGCACAGAATGGTGGCGTCGATGTTGCCAATGGCGTACCCTTCCTCGCCGATGCGCTCCACCACACGGCGCAGTAGGGCGATACTATCTGCACCCTTGTAGGTGGGGTCGTTATCGGGGAACAGTTTGCCGATGTCGCCCAGAGCGGCGGCACCCAGCAGGGCGTCCATCACCGCGTGGGTCAGCACGTCCGCGTCGGAGTGACCCAGCAGTCCCTTTTCATACTCGATTTTCACGCCGCCCAGGATGAGGTCGCGCCCCTCCACCAGCTTGTGCACGTCGTATCCGTGTCCGATTCGCATATCCTTGCTCTCCTTCATCAGTGCTTGCGCCAACGCAATGTCTTCGGGGGTGGTGAGTTTCAAATTCGTATCCAATCCCTTGACCAATTTCACCTTATGGCCTGCGGCCTCCATCAGTTGGCAGTCGTCGGTGTAATCCTTGCCTGCCGCCACCGCCGCATCCATAGCGGCGCAAAGGCGAGCGCGGTCAAACACCTGGGGTGTCTGCACCCGCCATAGGTTGGCGCGGTCGGGAGTGTCGATGATGATGCCATCGGCATCGGTGCGCTTGAGGGTGTCCTTCACCGGTACCGCCACCGCCGCCGCACCGCATTCCGCCGCCGTAGCAATCACGGAGGCCACGGTATCGGGGTCGATGAGCGGGCGAGCGCCGTCGTGGATGCCTACGATGGTGGCGTTGTCGGGCAGAGCTGCCAAACCATTGGCCACCGAGGCTTGACGGGTGTCACCGCCGGCCACCATACGGGTCAGCTTGGTCACACCCGCCTCTGCCGCCAAGGCGGCAAAGACGGCGTGATCTTCAGGTCGGGCGATGAGTAGAATCTCGTCCACCGCCTCCACCTGCTGCAACGCCATCAGGGTGTGGATCAGCACCGGGTGCTTGCCCAGCATAATATGTTGTTTGGGTTGTCCCATACGGGTGGAGCCACCGGCGGCGGCCACCATCATCACGGTATACGGCATAGGGAACGACCTCCTCACGTCAATATATTCCTATTATACCACACATTCTCAAAAACACAACAAAAAAAGACCGCTCTCATCGAGCGGTCTTTTTCATTAGATGTTGATCTCCTCAGCCATACGGAACAGCTGATCCTTAAAGGGCTTCTTCATAGCCAGAGCCTCGTCGATGTCGAAATCCATCAGGGTGTTGTTGTTCACAGCCACCACGCGCTCGGTCTTGCCCTCCATCAGCAGGTGGGCGGCGTAATAGCCCATCTGGCTGGCCAGGATGCGGTCGCGGGCAGAGGGACGACCGCCACGCTGAACGTGACCCAGCACGGTGGCACGGGTCCCGACGCCGGTAGAGGCCTCGATATCCTTCGCCAGCTGATCCACGTCGCCGATACCCTCGGCCACCATCACGATGAAGTGATGCTTGCCCAGGGACTTGGTGTAGTTCATGCGGTCCACGATATCCTTCTGGAAGTCGTAGGGCACCTCAGGCACGATGATGCTGGTGGCACCGGCGGCAATACCGGCACCCAGTGCCAACCAACCGGCGTGACGACCCATAACCTCAACCACGCTGCAACGGTCGTGGGCGGCGCAGGTGTCGCGCAGCTTGTCCACCATGTCCACCACGGTGTTGGTGGCGGTGTCGTAGCCGATGGTGTACTCGCAGCAGCCGATATCGTTGTCGATGGTGCAGGGGATGCAGATGCAGTTGATGCCCTGCTTGGACAGCTTCTGGGCGCCGCGGAAGGAACCGTCGCCGCCGCAGACCACCACGCCGTCAATGCCGTGCTTGCGGCAGATCTCGGCGGCCTTCTGCTGGTATTCCAGCTCCTTAAACTCCAGGCAACGGGCGGTGTACAGCTTGGTACCGCCCTGCTGCAGGATGTTGGAGACGGAGCGCAGATCCAGGGGGATCAGCTCGTCCTTAATCAAACCATTGTAGCCACGGATGACGCCGTACACCTCGATGCCGGCGTTGAGGGCGGTACGGGCAACAGCGCGCACAGCCGCGTTCATACCGGGGGCGTCGCCACCGCTGGTCAGAACAGCAATCTTTTTCATAAGTTATCGCTCCTTTGTCGAAAAGACAGGTTTACAGATAATATTCTATCCTTAGAGGTAATCAAAAACAATAGAAATATTTGTCACCTATATGGATTTTTGTTGCATCGCATTACTCGGCAGAGCCGTAGATTTTGGCTGCTGTGAGGGTGTTTTTCATCAGCATGGCGATGGTCATGGGGCCCACGCCGCCGGGCACGGGGGTGATGGCGCCCGCAATCGGCTCCACCGCGGCAAAGTCCACGTCGCCGCAGAGTTTGCCGTTTTCGTCCCGATTGATGCCCACGTCGATGACGATGGCACCCGCCTTGACCATGTCGGCGGTGACGAATTTGGCTCGTCCCACCGCCGCTACCAGGATGTCTGCCTGGCGGCAGATCTCCGCCAAATTCTTGGTGCGGGAGTGGGAGATGGTGACGGTGCCGTTCTGCTGCAACAGCAGCATCGCCATGGGCTTGCCCACGATGTTGCTGCGGCCGATGACCACGCAGTGCTTGCCCTCCACAGTAATATTACTGCGGTGGATGAGTTCCATCACACCCGCAGGGGTGCAGGGCAGAAAACGCTGGTCGCCGATCATAATGTGACCCACGTTTTCGGCGTGGAAGGCGTCCACGTCCTTCTTGGGGTCGATGGCGGCGATGACCAGGCTGTCGTCCAACCCCTTGGGCAGGGGCAGCTGGCACAGGATGCCGTGAATGTCGGGGCGGGCGTTGAGCTCCTTCACCACCGCCAGCAGCTCCTCCTGGGTGGTGGCGGCGGGCAGATTGATCTGCTCGCCGTAGAAACCCACTTCCTCGCAGGCTTTCTGCTTGTTACGCACGTAGGTCTGGCTGGCGGGGTCGTCACCCACCAATATCACCGCCAGACCGGGGGTGATCCCTTTGGCTTTCAATTGCGCCGTTTCCGCCGCGATCTCGCCGCGGATGGCGGCGGCAATCTCCTTGCCGTTAATTAGCTGCGCCATCGGTCTCCTCCTCTTCGGGGTCGTCCTCGGCATCGATTTTTTCGTCTTCGTCCTCGTCGGCGTATTCCTCGTCCTCCTCGGTATCTTCCTCCGCCTCGTCGGCTCCTTCAATCACCAGCGTCTTGGGCAGGTTGATGGAATAGCGGCGCAGGATGAAGAACAGGGCGATACCCAGCGCCACGGCGAAGATGGCCACCATCTGGGAGGTGCGCATCACGCCGACCATCAGGCTGTCGGTGCGCAGATCCTCGATGAAGAAGCGGCCGGTGCCGTACCACATCATATAACCGCAGAACAGCATACCGTCAAAGCGGCGCACCCGCTTGGACAGAACGTGCAGCAGCAGGAATCCCAGAATGCACCACAGCGACTCGTACAGGAAGGTGGGGTGCACCGGTAGGGAGGTGTCGTAGCCAAAGCCGTTGTAACCGGCCTGGATGATGTCGCCGGTCATACCCCAGGGTAGGTCGGTGTTGCAGCCGAAGGCCTCCTGATTAAAGAAGTTGCCCCAGCGGCCGATGGACTGACCGATGAGGAAGCCCATGGCGGTCAGGTCGAACATGGCCCAAATCTTCACCTTGCACAGTTTGCACATCAGCGGGCCGAACAGGAAGGCCACGATGATGCCGCCGTAGATGCCCAGACCACCCTCCCACACCTTGATGATGGAGATGGGGTCGGCTAAGTACTCGGGGCGGCTGCTGCTGAAGAATACGTAGTACAGACGGGCGCCGATAAAGGCCACCGGTACGGTGAGCAGCGCCACGTCGATCATCTTATCGGGGTTGATGCCAAACTCCTCCGCCCGCTTGAGGCCGTAGAGGATGGCCAGCAAAAAACCGATGGCGATCAGCAGACCGTACCACTTGATGCTGAAATCGCCGAACAGATGAATGTCGCTGTCGACGTTAAATTTCCACCCCAGATTGGGGAATTCGATAAAGTGGGACATACCATCTCTCCCTTTCTTACACGGGGTTGACCACCGACAGGGTACAGGCTTCGGCGTTGAAGCGCTGGTTCAGCTGCTGGGTCAGATCCTCGATGGTGATTTCGGCCAGGGCGTTCAGCTCGCTCAGGGGCTCCACGCCGTCCACGATGTGGGAGAGAATCAGCTCGGCGCAGTCGGAGGGGTCGTCCAGCCCCGCCACCAGACGGCCGTAGGCGCCGCGGCGGACAGCCTCCACGTCGTCGGCGTTCAGACCCTCCCGCTGCAGGCGGACAATCTCGTCGGCGATCAGGTCACGCACGCGCTTGGGATCGGCGCTCTCGCCGCCGAACAGCCAGATGCCGTAGTCGGGGCCGCCGAAATACTCCACCTCAAACTGATCGTTGATCAGACCCTCCTCCAGCAGGCGGGTGTAGAGGGGAGAGGACTTGCCGGTGATGAGATCGATGAGCATACGGGCGCCGGCCAGCGACTTGGGGGTGTGCTCCACCACCGGCTCCTTAAAGCCGATGTAAAACAGGGGGGCGGCCACCGCCATATGATCCTCCACGTAGGTCTGGGCGGCGGTGGCAGGCTCGTTAATGACGTAGTTGTCCGGCACCCATTCCTCGGCGGGCTTCAGCAGGCGGTCGCAGGCGTCCATCACCTCGTCGGGGGTGATGTGGCCGGCCACCACCAAGCACATATTGTGCAGGTTGTAGTAGCGATAATAGCAGCGATACAGCAGCTCAGGGGTGATTTTGGCGATGGACTCCACCGTGCCGGCGATGTCCACGCGGACGGGGTGGTTGTGGAACAGACCCTTAAGCATATTGAACAGCACGCGGCGGCCGGGCATATCCTCACCCATACGGATTTCCTGACCGATGATGCCCTGCTCCTTCTGCACCGTCTCAGGGGTGAAGTAGGGGTCCTGCACAAACTCCAGCAGGATATCCAGACTGGGCAGGATATTCTCGGAGGCGTGGAACATATAGGCGGTGCGGTCAAAGGTGGTATAGGCGTTGGCGCTGGCGCCGGTCTCGGCGAACTGGCGGAAGGCATCGCCCTTCTCGCTCTCAAACAGCTTGTGCTCCAGATAGTGGGCGATGCCCTCAGGCACCTCCTCGGTACCGCCGTCGGCGGTGGGCAGCACGTTGTACACAGAGCCGTATTTGGTGGCGAACACCGCATAGGCGGAAGAGGCCTCGGGCATAGGCCACACGATGACCTGCAGACCACTCTTGTGGGTCTCGGTATAGAGGGTATCACCTAACAGGGGATGTTTGACGGGATTCATTCTGCCACCTCCTCGTTTTCGGGCTTCAGGATATACAGGGAATCGAAATGGGTCAGGCGGGCGGCACGGCACACGTCCTCACGGGTGACCTCCAGCGCCTTGGTGCGCATCTGGTCGGGGGTGAGATAGTTGTCGTAGATGGTCTGACCGATATAGAAGTTCTCCAGAGCATCCGCGTTGTCGCAGGCGGAGTTGTAGCGCTGGATCAGGCAGCGGCGGGCGGCCTCCAACTCGTCGTCGGAGAAGTGGCCCTCGCGGATGGCGTCCAGCTGCTTGAGAATCTCCTCACGGGCGTCGTCGGCGTCCTTGGCCTGGATACCGCTGTCCACCAGGATGATGCCGGCGTAGCGGTCGTAGGTGGAGGCGCAGTAGTAGCACAGACTCTTCTCCTCACGCACGTGGGTGAACAGCAGAGAGGTGGCACAGCCGCCCCACAGGGTGTTCATCAGCTGGGCGGCCACGATGTCGCCGTCCGGCTCGGTCACCGCGATGCGGAATCCCAGCACCAGCTTGGCCTGGCTGACCTGCATCTGCTCGGTCAGTTCGCTCTCCTTCATGGCGAAGGTGGTGTCGGCGTTGACCGCCGCCACAGAGCGCTCGCCCAAGGTGGCGAAGCGGGCGTCCAGCTCACGGGTCAGGGCAGCGGTGTCGTCGGCGCTCTGATACAGCCAGTGGATGTTGGCCTCGGCCAGCATCCGCTTACGGGCGGCCTCCGCGATGGCGGGGGTCAGGGCGTTCACCGTCTCCTCGGTGCCGTTGGGGTTGTAGCTGAAGGGGTGGTCGGGGCACAGCAGCTCCTCGCAGCGCTGACGGGCGTACAGGCGCCTGTTGTTCACCTCGCCCTGCAGGCGCTCCAGCAGGCAGCGCTTCTCCTGGGCAAACACGTCGGCGGGGAACTCGCCCTCCACCAGCGCGGGGTCAAACAGCATATCCAGCAGCAGATTGACGCAGTCGGCGGTCAGGTCGCTGCCGTCCAGGGTGTAGCGGCGGTTGAGAAAGCTGATGGAGAAGGCCAGCAGCTGCCAGCCGCCCAGGCGGAAGATCTCGCCCTGCACGGTGGCGCCGTACAGAGCATCCAGACGACGACCAAATTGGGACAGGGTGGGATATTTGGCGCAGCTGCGGGTCAGCAGACTGGGCAGGATGGCGTACTCTGCCGCCGTCTCCTGCCGCAGGGGCAGGGCGAACACACCGGTCAGTCGGTCGGTGCGGAAATTCTGCTCCGACAGATGGAGCAGAGTCATCTTGTGGGGTAATTCGATGGGATAGGGTTTCATATGAGGGTACCTCCTAACTTACAGATTGGCCAGCAGCGCCACGGTGATGTCGCCGGCCAGTTTACCTACGTATTTTTCAAGCTCGTCAAAGGATACGTTGGCCTGATGCTCCGCCAGATCGGAGATGGTCCGCAGTATCACAAAGGGCACGCCGTTGGCCACGGCGGCCTGGGCAATGGCGGCGCCCTCCATCTCGGCGGCGGCGGCACCAAAGTCGTCCCGCAAGGTAGCCTTGAGCGCGCTGTCGTCCACGAAGATGTCGCCGCTGGCGATGACACCGTCGATGGCCTTGCTGCCGGTGGGCAGTACCGCCTCGGCGGCGGCGCGGGCCTTTTCGCGCAGCGCCTCGTCCGCCACGAACAGGGTGGGTTTCGTATCGTCCTCGCCGTACATAAATCCTCTGGCGTGACCAAAGGAGGTGATGTCAAAATCGTGCTGCAGGGCGGCGGTGGCGATCACCAGATCCTTCACCGCCAGGCGGCTGTCCAGGCCACCCGCCATACCGGTGTTCAGCAGGGCGTCCACCCCGAAATCGTCCACCAGAATCTGGGCGGTGATGGCGGCGGCCACCTTGCCGATGCCACTCTGCACCACCACGGCCTCCTTGCCGCTGAGGGTGCCCACCGCAAAGCGGCGACCCGCCTTCTCGCGGTAGGTGACGTCCTCCATACGGGTGATGAGGTTGGCTACCTCAGACTCCATCGCTCCGATAATACCAATGCGCATAGGAATACGCTCCTTTTTATGAAATATCACTCTATACTTTACCATATTTTACCCCTTTATGCAATCCTTATTTGATTGGGAGCAAAAAATCACGATTTTCCACCCTCTTTTTCTGCGGATTGGGTTGAAAATGGTACAATGCTTATGTTATAATACCCACATAAACCCAAACTGGAGGTGCGTTATGGCACGACAGGCCAATCAAAAACTGAAGATGCTGTACCTCTTGGAGATTCTCCGCCGCGAGACCGACGAAGAGCACCCCCTGAGCCTCAAGCAGATCATCGATCTGCTGGCGCAGAAGGGGATTTCCGCCGAGCGCAAGAGCCTCTATGACGACATCGAGCAGTTGCGCCTGATGGGGGAGGACATCGTCGCTGTCCGCGACACCACCGTGCGCTATTACATCGGCGAGCGGACGCTGGATATGCCCCAGTTGCGCCTGCTGGTGGACGCGGTGCAATCCTCCAAGTTCATCACGCGGAAGAAGAGCGAAGAGCTCATCCGCCGCCTGGAGAGCCTCACCAGCCGCCATCTGGCGGGTCAGTTGCAGCGGGAGGTGCTGGTTTCGGGTCGCATCAAGACCATGAACGAGAGTATCTTCTACAACGTGGATAGCCTGCAATCCGCTATGGCGGCGGGCAAGCAGGTCACCTTCCAATACTTCGATTGGGGTATGGACAAGCAGCAGCACCTGCGCCACGACGGCGCTCTGTATACCATCAGCCCCTGGGCGCTGGTGTGGGACGACGAGAATTATTATCTTGTGGCGTACAACAGCACCACCGAAACCCTGCGCCACTACCGCGTGGACCGTATGTTGCACATCCGCCTCACCGACCTCCCCCGCGAGGGCGAGGAGGCTTTTCGTCAGCAGGATATGGCGGTGTACAGTCGCAAGACCTTCGGTATGTTCGGCGGTCAGGAGCAGCCGGTGATTCTCCGCTGTCACAAGCGGATGGCGGGCATCATCCTCGACCAGTTCGGCGCCGACACCGCCCTCATCCCCGACGGGGAGGAGCATTTCACCGTCCGTGTGCCGGTGGTGGTCAGCCCGCCCTTCTTCGCGTGGTTGTCTGGTTTTGAGCGGGACATCCGCCTCACCGCCCCCGCCGTCGTGGCTGAACAGTACGTGCTCTACCTCAGAGACATTTTATCCGGTTACACCGTTTGATACAGAAAGGAACGTATGCTATGAGCAAGCAGGAATGTGTATTGAAAAAGACCTCTATCGGCGGTCAGGCGCTGATCGAGGGCGTGATGATGCGTGGTCCCCAGCGCACCGCTATGGCGGTACGCCACACCAGCGGCGAGATCCGTATGGAGCAGTGGGACAACGACCAGAAGAAGCGGTTTGCCCCCCTGCGTTGGCCCTTTATCCGCGGCATCTTTAATTTCATCGACTCGCTGCGGGTGGGCACCAAGTGCCTGATGAAGTCCGCCGAGATGAGCGGTCTGGAGGAGGAGTTGGAGGACGCTATGGAGGACACCATCCCCGCCGACGCCACCGAGGAGGAGCGCGCCGCCGCCGAGGCCGCCCGCGAGGCCAAAAAGGCCGCCAACAAGAAGAAGGCCGGCGCCCTGATGAATGTGGTGATGGCGATCGGTATGGTGCTGGGCGTGGCTCTGTCGCTGGTGCTGTTTATGTGGCTGCCTGCGGTGTTGTTCCGTGCGCTGGCGCCTCTGTGCCAGTCCTTCCTGCAGGAGAATACCCCCACCTACGACGTGGTGCGCGGTATCTTTGAGGGCGTGATGCGACTGGTCATCTTCCTTGGCTATATGCTCGCCGTGTCCCGTATGAAGGACATCCGCCGCACCTTTATGTACCACGGTGCGGAGCACAAGTCCATCTTCTGCTATGAGAAGGGTCTGCCCCTGACGGTGGAGAACGTCCGCAAACAGAAGCGTTTCCACCCCCGTTGCGGCACCTCCTTTATGATCCTGATGCTGATCGTGGGCATCTTCATTTCCATCTTGATTCCCATTGATAACACCGTCATCCGAACGGTGGTCAAACTGGGTCTGCTGCCCCTGACCGTGGGTATCGGCTATGAGCTGATTAAGCTGGCGGGCCGTTGTGACAACTGGCTGACTCGCCTGATTTCCGCCCCCGGTGTGTGGGTGCAGCACATCACCACCGTGGAGCCGGACGACGATATGATCGAGTGCGCCATCAAGGCGCTGGAGGCGGTCATCCCCGAGGACGCGGAGGCGGACAAGTGGTAAGCCGCCGAGATTGGCTGGCCGTCGCCACCGCTCGCCTCACCGAGGCGGGGTGCGAGGACGCCGCCTTTGACGCCCGCTGTCTGCTGGAGGATTTCGGCGGTCTGCCCCGCGGCCACGCCGCGGACGACACTGCCCTCACCGAGGCGCAGGAGGCGGCACTGGCCGCCGCCCTCGACCAGCGCGTTGCGGGACGCCCCTTGCAGTACATCCTCGGCGAATGGGAGTTCCTTGCCATCACCCTCAAGGTGGGGGAGGGGGTCTTGATTCCCCGCCCCGACACCGAACTTCTGTGTGAGGTCGCCGCCCAGCATCTGCGGGGCAAATCAGCTCCCCGAGTACTGGATTTGTGCGCCGGCAGCGGTTGCGTGGGTCTGGGTGTGGCGTCGCTGCACCCCGATGCGGTGGTCACCGAGGTGGAATTGTCCGACGCCGCCCTGCCGTATTTGCGGCAGAACGTGACCCGCTATCCCGACTACGCTGTCACCGTCCGTCAGGCGGACGTGCTGGCGGATTACGCCGCCTTTGACGGCCCCTACGACGCGATTCTGTCCAACCCGCCTTACATCCCCACCGCCGACCTGCCCGACCTGCAAAAAGAGGTGCAGCGAGAGCCGCAGATGGCGCTGGACGGGGACGCCGACGGACTGAAATTTTACCGAACGATTGCCGAACATTGGTGCGAAAAACTGGCCGAAGACGGCTTTGTCGCCGTGGAGGTCGGCATCGGTCAGGCGGAGGACGTGGCCGCCCTATTTGCCGCGCGAGGCCTTGAAAACACTGGGATTTACCCCGATTTGGCGGGCATCCCCCGCGTGGTTTTGGCGCGAAAATAAAAATATCAAACAAATGTTCGAAAAATGTCTTGCATTTTGCGAAAAGCTGTGCTACAATGGGCACAATGATTCATCCACCGAAAGGAATGATTGATATGGCAGCAAAGGCTGATAAGAAGAAGACTACCGAGGCGGTCTCCGACCGCAGCGAGCGCCAGAAGGCGCTGGATATGGCCATGGCTCAGATTGAGAAGCAGTATGGCAAGGGTTCCATTATGCGTCTGGGCGAGAACACCAAGATGAACGTGGACGCGGTGCCCACCGGCTCCATCGCGCTGGACGCCGCCCTGGGTATCGGCGGTCTGCCCCGCGGCCGTATCATCGAGATCTATGGCCCCGAGGCTTCGGGTAAGACCACCCTGGCCCTCCACGCCGTGGCCGAGTGCCAGAAGATGGGCGGCGAGGCCGCTTTCATCGACGTGGAGCACGCCCTGGATCCCGTCTATGCCCGCGCTCTGGGCGTGGACGTGGACTCTCTGCTGGTGTCCCAGCCCGACACCGGTGAGCAGGCTCTGGAGATTATGGAGGCGCTGATTCGTTCCGGCGCCGTGGATATCGTGGTGTTGGACTCTGTGGCCGCCCTGGTGCCCCGCGCCGAGATCGAGGGCGAGATGGGCGACGCCCACGTGGGCCTGCAGGCTCGCCTGATGTCTCAGGCCATGCGTAAGCTTGCTCCCGCCGTGTCTAAGTCCAACTGTATCGCCCTGTTCATCAACCAGTTGCGTCTGAAGGTGGGTATCGTCTACGGTAACCCCGAGGTCACCTCCGGCGGTAACGCGCTGAAATACTACGCCTCCGTCCGTCTGGACGTGCGCCGCACCGAAACCATCAAGAGCGGCGCCGACGCCGTGGGTTCCCACACCCGCGTCAAGGTGGTTAAGAACAAGCTGGCGCCCCCCTTCAAGCAGGCGGAGTTTGACGTGCTGTACGGCATCGGTATCTCTAAGGAGAGCGAGCTGCTGGATCTGGCGGTCAAGCTGGACATCGTGGAGAAGTCCGGTTCTTGGTTCGGCTACAAGGGCGAGCGCATCGCCCAGGGCCGCGACAATGCTCGCGATTACCTGCGTGAGCACCCCGAGATGTGCGCTGAGATCGAGGCCTCCGTCCGCGCCAATTTGGACAAGTTAGTGCCCGGTGCCCGTCCCTCTGTCAGCGCCGCTCCCGCCCCTGTGGAGATCCCGCTGGCGGTGGCCACCCAGGTGACCGCCCCCGCCGCTAAGGCGCAGATCGACATCGTGGTGGACGACTAAATACGAACACAAGGCAGGAGAGAATTTCTCTCCTGCCTGTTTCCATTTTATCGAGTAGGTGAAACCTATGAAAATTACGGAAGTTTCCCGTCGCCGCCGCCAACTGTACCTCCTCACCATCGAGGGCGGCGAGGACGTCCAGGTGGACGTGCGCACCTTTGACGAATCCCCGTATCGGGAGGGTGCCGACATCACTGAGGAACAACTGAATGCTCTGCTGGCCGCCTCCCAGTACAACCGCGCCCGCGAGCGGGCGCTGTACCTGCTGGGCCTGCGGGACTACGCCTGCAAGGAGTTGGAGCAGAAACTGTACGCCGAGGCCGACCCCGCCGTCGCCGCCTCGGTGGTGGCGCGTCTGCGGGAGGTGGGGCTCTTGGACGACGAGCGCTACGCCGCCCGCCTGGCCCGCTCCCTCAGCGAGGGAAAACACTACCCCCGCCGTCGCATCGAGCAGGAGCTGCGCCGCCGCGGCGTGGACCCGCTGACGGCTCAGACTGCCGCCGAGGAATTGGATGGTGAGGATTTTGAGCAAGCACTTGCATTATTGGAGAGAAAGTATTATAATAAGCTAAATGACCCCGACGACCGCCGCCGCGTCACCGCTGCGCTGGCCCGTCGCGGATTCAGTTACGGGGCGATCCGCCGTGCTATGGACGCGCTGGAGATCCCCGATGACGAGGAGAATTTTTAATTATGGCTATCAAAGTGGGTATGGTATCCCTGGGATGCCCCAAAAATCAGATGGACGCCGAATTGATGCTGGCCAACCTGGAGCAGGCGGGTTATGAGATCACTGCCGACAGCGGCTATGCCGACGTGGTGATTGTCAACACCTGCGGCTTTATCGCCGACGCCAAGCAGGAGTCCATCGAGAATATTCTGGAATTCGCTCAGCTCAAGAAGGAGAAGCAGATCAAGAAGATCATCGTCACCGGCTGCCTGGCTCAGCGCTATCAGCAGCAGTTGGCGGACGAGATTCCCGAGTGCGACGCCGTGCTGGGCCTGGGCGCCAACGGCGACATTGCCGCCGTGGTGGAGCAGGTGATGGCGGGGGAGACCATTCGCTCCTTCCCCTCCCGCGACAGCTGGTGTCTGGACGGCTCCCGCGTGCTGACCACCCCTCATTTCTTCGCCTATCTGCGCATCGCCGACGGTTGCGACAACCGTTGCGCCTACTGCGCCATCCCCAACATCCGCGGCAATCTGCGCAGCCGCCCGATGGAGAATATCGTCTCCGAGGCGCATGCATTGGTGGAGACGGGGGTCAAGGAGATCGTGCTGGTGGCGCAGGATACCACCGTCTACGGCCGCGACCTGTACGGCACGAGCCGCCTGCCCGAGCTGCTCACCGAACTGTGTAAGATTGAGGATCTCAAGTGGATTCGCCTCTTGTACTGCTATCCCGAGCACATCACCGACGACCTGCTGACCGTGATGGCCCGCGAGGAGAAGGTGCTCAACTATATGGACATTCCCCTCCAGCACGCCGCCGGCAACGTCCTGCGTCGGATGAACCGCCCCGGCAACCGTGAGAGCCTCACTGCCCTCATCGGCCGCATCCGCGCCGCCATCCCCGACATCATCCTGCGCACCACCATGCTGGTGGGATTCCCCGGTGAGACGGAGGAGGACTTTGAGGAGCTGTGCCGGTTTATTCAGGATGCCCGCTTCCAGCGGCTGGGTTGTTTTGCCTTCTCGCCCGAGGAGGACACCCCCGCCTACACCCTGCCCGACCAGATTGAGGACGAGGTCAAGTTCCGCCGCCGCGACATCGTGATGGAGGAGCAGGCCCGCATCTCCGACGCCTACAACGAGGCGATGGTGGGCAAGACGGTCACCGTGCTTACGGAGAGTTTTGACCGCTACGCCGAGTGCTGGTTCGGCCGCACCGAGGGGGACGCCCCCGATATCGATGGTAAGGTGTTTTTCACCGCCACCCGCCCCATTCAGCCGGGCGATATGGTGGAGGTGACCATTACGGATACCATGGACTGGGATCTGATAGGAGAGATGAACGATGAATCTGCCCAATAAATTGACGCTGCTGCGTTGCGTTATGACCCCCGTTTTCTTTGTACTGTTGCTGTCTTTCTTTCCCTACAACTATCTCGTGGCGTTGGCGGTGTTTGTTATTGCCTCGCTGACCGATTATCTGGACGGTCAGATCGCCCGCAAGAGAGGGATCGTCACCAATTTGGGCAAATTCTTGGATCCGCTGGCGGATAAGATGTTGACCACGGCGGCCTTTATCGGCTTTACTAAGGTGATTTCCGGCCGTCAGGTGGCGTTGGCGTTGTTCCTGATTCTGGCCCGTGAGTTTATGGTTACTTCGGTGCGCCTGCTGGCCGCTAAGGATGGTGTGGTGGTTGCCGCTTCCTTCTTTGGTAAGTTGAAGACCGTGATGCAGATGGTCACCATCGTCTACATCCTGCTTTTGTTGCAGGCCAATCAGTTGCAGACGATGTATACCAGCATCGCAGCCTGGATGCCCATCGGCAACCTGATCGGTAAGAGTTTCCTGTGGGTGACGGTGGCGGCTACCGTGGTGTCCGGCATCCAGTACGTTTGGAATCTTCGCGGTTATTTTAAGGAAGAAAAGGCGTAAAATCGTAAAAAAACAGTAGACAAATCGGATTTTCCGTATATAATGTTAGTATATCAAAAGCATTGAGCAGGAGAAGTACCCGTATACGGCGTACCAGAGAGGGCAGGCCTTGGCTGCGAGCCGCCCGACGCACGACACGGCGAAATGCACCTGCTGGCTCCGCGGGGGAACCGATTTTTCCCAGTATCCTGCGGCGGCACGCCTCCGTTATCGGGCAGGGCTCTGTTGGGAGCCTACCGAGTGAATGACGGAGTGGAACCGTGAGCTGTGACTCACCTCCGTTACCCTGCAAGGGGTAACGGAGGTGTTTTCTTTTTTGTTGAAAGGAGTCGTGACCTATGTTCCGCCAACTGCGCGAAGACGTTCGTACCATCCGCGACCGCGACCCCGCCTCCCGTTCGGGATTCGAGGCGTGGGCGTTGTACAACGGCCTCAAGGCGATGCGGTCCCACCGCCGTGCCAACCGGTGGTATCGACACAAACTGTATTTCCTCGCCCGCTGGGAGTCTCAGCGGTGCGTGCGTAAGACCGGCATCGAGATTCACCCCGCCGCCACCATCGGCCGCCGCTTTTTCATCGACCACGGCACCGGTGTGGTGATCGGCGAGACCACCGAGATCGGTGACGATTGCACCATCTACCAGGGGGTCACCCTGGGCGGCACCGGTAAGGATACCGGCAAGCGCCACCCCACCCTGGGCAATAACGTGATGGTGGGCGCCGGCGCCAAGGTGCTGGGCCCCACCACCTTCGGCAACAACGTGCGCATCGCCGCCGGCGCGGTGGTGCTCACCGATATCCCCGACAATTGCACCGCCGTGGGCATCCCTGCCCGCATCGTCCGCCGTGACGGCGAGAAGGTGCAGGACCTGGACCAGATCCACGTCCCCGACCCCGTGGCGCAGGAGATTCGCCGCTTAGAGGAGCGCATCGCCGCTCTGGAGAACAAGAAATAAAGCATAGGAGGACAAGAATATGCGTGTATTTAATACCATGACCCGACAGAAAGAGGAACTCATCCCCATCGAGGAGGGCAAGATTCGTCTGTATGCCTGCGGTCCCACCGTGTACAATTTCATCCATATCGGCAACGCCCGTCCGCTGGTGGTGTTCGACACCCTGCGCCGTTACCTGGAGTGGCGTGGCTATGAGGTGAACTTCGTGCAGAACTTCACCGACATCGACGATAAGATCATCCGCCGCGCCAACGAGGAGGGCATCACCTTTGAAGAGGTGGCCACCAAGTACATCGGCGAGTTCTGGACCGACGCCAAGGGTCTGGGTGTCCGCGAGGCTACCACCCATCCTAAGGCCACCGAGAATATCGACACCATCATCGACATCGTCTCCCGCCTGGTGGAGCGTGGCTACGCCTACCGCGCAGAGAACGGCGACGTCTATTTCCGCACTCGTAAGTTTGACGAGTACGGCAAGCTCTCCCACCAGCCCATCGACGATTTGGAGTCCGGTGCCCGCATCGCCGTGGGCGAGGTGAAGGAGGATCCCCTGGACTTCGCCCTGTGGAAGGCCGCCAAGGAGGGCGAGCCCTCTTGGCCCTCCCCCTGGAGCGACGGTCGTCCCGGCTGGCACATCGAATGCTCCGCTATGGCTCGCCGTTATCTCGGCGAGAGCATTGATATCCACGGCGGCGGTCAGGACCTGATCTTCCCCCACCACGAGAATGAGATTGCCCAGTCTGAGTGCTGCAACGGCGTGCCCTTCGCCCGCTACTGGATGCACAACGGCTACATCAACGTGGATAACAAGAAGATGTCCAAGTCTCTCAACAACTTCTTCACCGTCCGTGACGTGGCCAACGCCTACGGCTACGAGGCGATCCGCTTCTTCCTGATCTCCTCCTCCTACCGTATGCCCATCAACTACAACACCGAGATTATCCAGCAGGGCATAAATGCGCTGGATCGTCTGTATAATTGTAAGAACGCCATCGACTTTGCTCTGCAGTCCGCTGTCGAGGGTGAGCTGGATGCCGCCTTTGCCGCCAAGGTGGAGGCTCGCCGCAACCAGTTCATCGAGGCTATGGACGACGACCTGAACACCGCCGATGGTATCGCCGCTCTGTTCGAGCTGGTCAAGGACATCAACGTGATGCTCACCGCCAACCCCACCAAGGCCACCATCGAGTGCGGCAAGGCGCTGTTTGACGAGTTGACCGATGTGCTGGGCTTCTGCTACGAGCGCGGTCAGGGCGGCGACGACGATGAGGCCGCCGAGATTGAGGCGCTCATCGAGGCCCGCGCCACCGCTCGTAAGGAGAAGAACTGGGCGGAGGCCGACCGCATCCGCGACGAGCTGAAGGCGCGCAACATCGTGCTGGAGGATACCCCCCAGGGCGTTAAGTGGCATAGAGGCTGATTAGGAGAAAGAGATGGATATTTTCGCTTATTCGATGATCGGTTTGGGCTTGGCGATGGACGCCGCCGCTGTGTCCATGTGTAAGGGCCTGGCCGTGGGCAAGGTGCGCCCTAAGCATTGCCTGATTGCCGGCGCCTATTTCGGTATCTTTCAGGGTGTGATGCCTGCCATCGGCTATGCCCTTGGCCGCACCTTCTCTACCCTCATTGACCAGTATGCCTTCTGGGTGTCCTTCGCCCTGCTGGTGCTGGTGGGTGCCAATATGCTGCGTGAATCCTTCGGCGAGGAGGACGAGTGCGAGTGCCAGTCCTGCTCCTTCGCCTTCCGCGTGATGCTGCCGATGGCCATCGCCACCAGCATCGACGCCATGGTCACCGGCGTGTCCTTCCTAGACAAGCCCCTGCCCGAATTGCTGGTCGCCGTGACCCTGATTGCGGTTATCACCTTCGTCATCTCCGCCGTGGCGGTGTGGCTGGGTAGCAAAGTGGGCGATAAGTACGGCACCGTCGCCGAGCGCGCCGGCGGTATCATCCTGATCCTCATCGGCGTCAAATTCCTGCTGGAGGGCCTGGGCGTCCTGTAATACTACATATCAAAAAGCACCGCAGATGCTCTGCGGTGCTTTTCTTTACGCCTTGATTTTTCGGCAAAAATGTGGTAGGGTAAGTACGTTGATTGTAATCCCATCATTGAGGAGACGGATATGGAATTTTTCGGTTATCCCCTATGGACGGTGGCGATGGTGTGCGTGGGCGTGTTCTGCGCCTCCTTTATGGACGCCATCGGCGGCGGTGGCGGCATCATTTCGGTGCCCTGCTACCTGCTGGCGGGCTTTCCCGTCCATTTCGCCCTGGGCACCAATAAGTTGTCCTCCTGCATCGGCACGGTGGCGTCCACCCTGCGCTATGTGCGCAACGGCTGCGTGGACTGGCTGCTTGGCGTGCCCTCCATCGGTTTTGCGCTGGTGGGCGCCCACCTGGGCACCCGCCTGCAGTTGACGGTGGACGAGCAGTACCTCAAGGTGCTGCTCCTGCTGGTGCTGCCGATCATCGCGGTGGTGCTGCTGCGGCGCAAATCCTTGCCCGAGACCCGCGGCGAGATGAACGAATGGTCGCGGCGTGCCATTGTGTGGTCGGCGTCGCTGGTCATCGGCGCCTACGACGGCTTTTACGGTCCCGGCACCGGCACGTTTTTGCTCCTCTGCTTCTGCTACCTGGCCAAGGTGGACGTCCGCACCGCCTCCGGCAACGTGAAATTGGTCAATCTGGCCTCCAACGTGGGGGCGTTGTCCACCTCGCTGCAGGCGGGCAAGGTCATCATCCCCATCGGCCTGACGGCGGCCGTCTTTTCGGTGGCGGGGCAGTATATCGGCGCCGGTTTGGCGCTGAAAAACGGCTCCAAGATCGTCCGTCCCATCATTTTCGTGGTGCTTCTCCTGCTCACCGCCAAGGTGGTGCTGGAATTGTGCGGCGTGATGTAAATTAAACAAAAAAGCAACCGCAACGAATTGTTGCGGTTGCTTTTTTTATGTATGTATTAGGACTTGTCGCACAGCAGCAGGATGCCGCCGATGGTGTTAACAAAAATCAGGGTGAGAACCTTATCGCCGGTGGTCAAGGTGTTGGCGTTGATGCGCTTGAGGGTGCGGAAACCGAAGATCAGGGGCAGGATACACCAGAAGCCGCAGATCATACCGATGATGATAAAGATTTTTGCTACTTTTTTCATTGAGAATATCCTCCTTTCCTCTAAAAATCACACTTTCATCGTAACACTTTTTATACAAAATGTCAATAGTTGTCGGAGAAGACACCTACGCGCCTCTGGAAATCACCCTTGCACCCTCTCCGTCGATGTGGTATACTGGATGCATCAATACGTGAGGTGAGAGTATGCGCTACATTGTCGATCACGATTTTCATATTCACTCCGGTGGCTCTATGTGCTCCGGCGACCCCAACCAAACCCCCGCGCGCATCCTGCAATACGCGGTGGAGGAGGGCTACGCCGCCGTGGCGCTGACCGACCACTTCTGGGACGAGACGGTGCCGATGCCTAAGGGCGGCTGGGGCCCCGACTTCTACACCTCGCAGAATTGGCCCCACATCCAAAAGCAGCTGCCGTTGCCGAGCCACGAGGGGATTCGCTTCCTCTACGGCGCTGAGGTGGATATGACGCTGGACTACACCGTCGGCGTCAGCACCCAGCGACTGGCGATGATGGATCTGGTGCTCATCTCCATCAGCCATTTCCACTGCACCGACTTTACCATCCGCGGTGCCGACGCCGCTACCCCCGAGGGACGCGCTCAGGTGTTGCTGGACAAGTTGGAGCGCCTGCTGGATATGCCCCTGCCCTGGTACAAGGTGGGTCTGGCCCACCTGACGGGACCGAAGTTGGGCGGTGGAGACCCCGACGTCCACTGTGAGGTGCTGCGCCTGGTGCAGGGCGAGCGGCTGACCAATCTGTTCAAGAAGGCCGCCGCGCTGGGGGTGGGCATCGAGCTGAACACCGCCACCTTCCGCTTTGGCAACGAGGCGGAGCGGGAGGCGGTCACCGCCTTCTACGCCCGCGCCAAGGAGTGCGGCTGCAAGTTCTATTTCGGCAGCGACGCCCACATCGCCGCCCAGTTTGCCCCCCACCGTGAGAGGGGTCAGGCGATGGCGGATGCCCTCGGCCTCACCGAGGCGGACATCTTCCGCGTATAAGCAAAAGAAAAAGGACACCCGTGAGGGTGTCCTTTTTTACGTTTATTGGGGCAGGGCGGTGAGGCTGGTGAATACCCAGTTGCCGTCCTCGTATTCGCAGACGTTGGTGTACACCTCGGTCACGTCGTCCCAGCCCTCCGACTCGCTGTAATGATAGGTGACGGTGGCGATGACCAGATAGCGGTCGCCGTCCCGCACCACACTGTAATCGACGTCGTAGGGCACGTGGCCGTCCTGCACGCCGGCATAGCAGCCGTACAGTTCGTCGTCAATGAGGGCGAACTCGTCCCGCAGGCACCAATAGGCCAGGTCGTCCGACAGATGGCGGTAATAGTCGGTGCACAATGCCTCGAAATTGCGGTAGCCATCGATGCTGCCGGCGGACCAGTAGCGGTAGCCGTCGTAGTACATATCGTCGGCGTCATCGGTGCTGAAGAGGGAGGAAAGCCCGTTATTCATGGCGGTGTCGTACAGCGCCGCGGCGTCCAGATACCAGTCCAGGATATCCTGATCTTCGGGATTGGGGTCGGTCAAGCCGTTGGGGATGGTGGCTCCGCGATGGGAGCGGATGACGTCGTTGGCCTTTTCAATGCCGTTGAGCACGATGGCTCTGTCACCCTTAGCCTGCGGCTCGGTGGAGGCGGATTCGATGGAGGGGAAGATCCAGTCCACCGAGCACCAGCCCTCAGCGGTCTTGTACTGAACGTAATACCAGTCGTCCTGCTCCTTGAGTACCAGCACCTGGCTTTCGTGGGGGATGGAGAGGATGACGGCGGCGTCGAGATAGGGCTGCTCGCGCATACGCAGGCCGTCCTTGGCCACCACGTACATCACCAGCGCCTCCTGCTGGACGGCGGTGGTAGTGGTGGTCGCGGGGGCGTCGGCGGAGGGGGCGGTGACAGGCACGTCGGTCTCCTCTCGCTCACTGTCCTCCGGCATCTCGCTATCGGGGATTTGCACCGCCGCATCGTTCTGTCGGGTGGTGGTCTGGGTGCCGATGGGCAGGTTGATGTTGATCTTGTCCTTCACCGACGCGGGCAGGCAGAAGCAGCAACCGGTGGTGACCGACACCATCAGCGCGCCGCACAGTGTCAGCGCCGCCAGACGGATATAAAATGTGTAAGAACGTTTCATTTGAAATTCCTCCTCACAACGGTTTGTCTGAGTTCATAGTAGCACAGTGAAATTATAAAGTCAAGGCGAAAAAACCTCTTGATTTTAGCGCTTTACTGTGCTACAATGACAGAATAAGGATACTTCCTCGGAAAGGGACGAGTGCAAATGCGTATTGTTGTGAAGGTGGGCACCTCCACCCTAGCTCACCAGACGGGTCGGTTGAACATCCGTCGGGTGGAGCAGCTGTGCGCCGTGATGAGCGATCTGAAGAATGCGGGTCACCAGCTGATTCTGGTGTCTAGCGGCGCTATCGGTATGGGCGTGGGCAAGCTGAATCTGGCTGCCCGTCCCACCGACATCCCCACCAAGCAGGCCGCCGCCGCGGTGGGTCAGTGCGAGCTGATGTACACCTACGACAAGTTGTTCACCGAGCACAACCACACGGTGGCGCAGTTGCTGGTCACCGGCGCCGACCTGTCCCACGACGATCGGCGGAATAATTTCCGCAACACCCTGTTCCGTCTGTTGGAGTTGGGCGCTCTGCCCATCGTCAACGAGAACGACACCGTCGCCACCGAGGAGATCGTCATCGGCGACAACGACACCCTGGGCGCCATCGTCGCTACCCATACGCAGGCCGATTTGCTGATTCTGCTTTCCGACATCGACGGCCTCTACACCGCCGACCCCCACACCGACCCCGCCGCCACCCTGCTCACCGAGGTGGCAGAGATTACCGCCGACATCGAGGCGATGGTGGGCGGCGCCGGCAGTAAGTTGGGCACCGGCGGTATGCAGACTAAGATTTCCGCCGCCAAGATTGCCACCGAGGCAGGGGTGACCATGGTGATCGCCAACGGTCAGGATCCCGCCGTGCTGTACGATATCGTGGAGGGTAAGCCCGCCGGCACCCGCTTTCTCGCAAAGGAGGGCGCCCGATGACCACCCGTGAGATTTTGCTGAGAGCCAAGGCGGCCACCGCCACCTTGTCCACCCTCACTACTGAACAGAAGAATAACGCTCTGCTGGCTATGGCGGACGCTCTCGTTGCCGATACCGCCTACATCCTGGAGGCCAACGCCGAGGATATGGAGGCGGCCAAGGCCACCATCTCCGTCGTGATGTTGGATCGTCTCGCCCTGACTGAGGCGCGCATCGCCGCTATGGCGGATGGCATCCGTCAGGTGGCGCAGTTGCCCGACCCTGTGGGCCACCAACTGAGCGAGACCGTCCGCGCCGACGGCCTCACCATCCGCAAGATTTCGGTTCCCATCGGCGTGGTGGCGATTATCTACGAGTCCCGCCCCAACGTCACCGCCGACGCCGCCGCCCTGGCGGTCAAGTCGGGCAACGTCTGCGTCCTGCGGGTTGGCAAGGAGGCGTGGCGCTCCGCCAACGCCATCGTCACCGCCCTGCGCCGCGGCCTTGCCTCTGTTGGCTTGTGCGCCGATATGATCAATCTCATCGAGGACACCACCCGAGCCTCCGCCACCGAGTTGATGAAGGCGGACGACCTGGTGGATCTGCTCATTCCCCGTGGCGGTGCAGGCCTCATCCGCGCCTGTGTCGAGAACGCCACCGTGCCCTGCATCCAGACCGGCACCGGCATCTGCCACGTTTATGTGGACAAGGCCGCCGATTTGGATATGGCGCTGAACATTGTGGACAACGCCAAGATGAGCCGCCCCTCCGTCTGCAACGCCTGCGAGGTGTGCCTCGTTCACAAGGATATCGCCGCCGATTTCCTGCCTCGTTTGCAGGCTCGCCTGTGCGAGGGTCGCGCCGTCACCGCCGAGTTGCGGCTGGATGACCGCGCCGCCGCCATCATCGACGGCACCGCGGCAGGTGAGGACGATTTCGACACCGAGTTCTTAGATTATATCCTCGCCGTCCGCGTGGTGGATGACGTGGAAGCGGCCATTGCTCATATCGCCGCCCACTCCACCCATCACAGTGAGGCCATCGTCACCGCCGATGCCGCCACCGCCGCGCGATTTGCCGCCGCGGTGGACTCCTCCTCGGTGTACATCAACGCCTCCACCCGCTTTACCGACGGCGGCGAGTTCGGTCTGGGGTGCGAGATGGGCATCTCCACCCAAAAGCTTCACGCCAGAGGCCCTATGGGCTTGGCGGAACTGACCACTTATAAGTATGTCATTACCGGAAAGGGGCATATTCGATGAAAAAGCGGAAAGAACTTTTGTGGTTTTTGATTCCTTTTGCACTGTTGCCGGTAGCAAGTGTTTTCAGCACGCTATATGCTTGGATTGCCGCCACACCCCCGCTTATTGGCGTAACGGATTATGTGGGCTTATATATAGACACCTTGCAGTTTTGGGTAAATGTATTCAAAGCGGTTGTGTTGGAATGGGTCATCAGTGCGGTTTTAGCCGGTCTGTTGGGCTTGATTGTTCGGCGGTTGCCGCTATCCCGTCGTATGAAATACGTGGTTATTTTTGTTACTGCTACCGTGATTACGGCGGCGGTATGGATGATTGGTATGCGTTTGATGCCCCAATGGTATAATCTGCTGAATTTTGTAAAGTACGGCAATGCCGCCGCCTTTTTTGCGTGGCTGGCGGAGTGCCTTTGGACGACTGTGAAAAAGCCGAAGCAGGAGTGTGAAATACAATGACAATCGGATTTATCGGCGCCGGCAATATGGGCGGCGCCCTGGCTACCGCCGCCGCCAAGGCGGTGGGTGGCGAGTGCCTGCGCATCGCCGACGCTAATACGGAAAAAGCCGCGGCATTGGCCGCCGAGATTGGCGCCACCGTGGTCGACAACGCCGCCGTGGCGGCACAGTGCGACTATATTTTCCTGGGCGTGAAGCCCCAGATGATGGAGGACGTGCTGGCCGCGTTGCACCCGTTGTTCGCCTGGCGAACCGGCAAGCCGGTGCTCATTTCGATGGCGGCAGGTCTGTCTGTGGACGCCATCCGCCGCTGGGCGGGCGATCTGCCGGTCATCCGCATTATGCCCAATACCCCCGTGGCGGTGGGCGCGGGTATGATTCTGTACACCGCCCACGAGTCGGTGACCGATGAGCAGAAGGCCGCCTTCGTTCGGATGATGGCGGCGGCAGGCCGCCTGGACGAGATTCCCGAGAAGCTCATCGACGCCGGCAGTTGCGTGTCGGGTTGTGGCCCTGCCTTCGCCTATCTGTTCATCGAGGCGCTGGCCGACGGCGGTGTGGAGTGCGGTCTGCCCCGCGCGCAGGCGCTGGATTACGCCGCCCAGACGGTGTTGGGCGCCGCACACATGGTGTTGGAGACTCGCCGTCACCCCGGCGATCTCAAGGACGCCGTCTGCTCCCCCGGCGGCACCACCATTGCGGGTGTTCACGCCCTGGAGGCGGGCGGATTCCGCTCGCTGGCGATGGACGCGGTCACCGCGGCCTACGACCGCACGCTGGAATTGAAGAAGTAAATGAAAAAAGCCGAGGCGTCAGCCTCGGCTTTTACTTTTATTTATCGGTCAGCATTTCCTCAACCAGCTTCACGCCGTAGGCGATGCACTCGTTGCAGGAGCAGAGCATCTTGCCGCCGGTCAGTCCCTTGATCTCGGCGCAGATGCCGCTGCCGCAGTGGGCGACGAAATCCTCGCTCATCTTGGCGCACGTCTTGTAAGTGTCCATCTTGCTGGCAGGGTCGGTGGCGGAGGCGTTCAGCATACCCGCCACAAACACCGCACCCGACAGAGCGCCGCAGGTCTGGCCGCGGCCGCCCATACCGGCACCGAAGCCCTCGGTAGCCTTTTTCACCAGTGCGGTGTCCAGCCCCATCTCCTCGCGGAAGGGCATCGCCACCGCCTGGGCACAGTTATACCCCTGTGCGTGAAAATCCATCGCCATTTCGTGTTTATTCATTGTTTCAATCTCCCAATCACAAAATCTCTTCCAACCGCTCCAGATCCTCATCCGTGGTGGCCCAGCAGGTGGCGAATCGCACTACGGTGTGGCTCTCGTCCGCACGCTCCCACACGCTGAAGCCCACCTTGTCCTTGAGGTCGGCCATCTGCTCGTCGGTGAGCAGCACAAACTGCTGGTTGGTGGGGGTCTCTTTGAAGAAGGCGTACCCCTTGCGGGTGAACAGCGCCTTCATCTTCTCCGCCATATCGATGGCGTTCTTGCTGATGTCGAAGTACAGATTGTCGGTGAACAGGGCGTCAAACTGCACGCCCAGCAGGCGGCCCTTGGCCACCATGGCGCCGTGTTGCTTGACGATGGTGGCGAACTGAGCGGGCATCACGCCGGGGCGGAATACCACCGCCTCGCCGCACAGGGCGCCCACCTTGGTGCCGCCCACGTAGAAGACGTCGCACAGCTCGGCCAGCAGGGCGGGGGTGACGTCGGTGTCGCGGCTCATAAGGCCGTAGCCCAAGCGGGCGCCGTCCAGGAATAGGGGCATATCGTACTGCTCGCACACCGCTTTGAGCGCTTTCAACTCGGCGGCGGTGTAGAGGGTGCCGTACTCGGTGGGGTGGGAGACGTACACCATACCCGGCTTGACCATATGGGTCCAGGTGCCGTCGGCGTAGAAGGTCTCTAAGTAAGCCTTCACCTCGTTGGCGTCCAGCTTGCCGTCGTGGTGGGGCAGAGCCAGCACCTTGTGGCCGGTGTGCTCCACCGCGCCCGCCTCGTGGACGTTGATGTGGCCGGTGTCGGCGGAGATGACCCCCTCGTAGGGGCGCAACAGGCTGTCGATGATCAGCGCGTTGGTCTGGGTGCCGCCGGTGAGTAGATACACGTCGTGGTCGGGGGCGGAGAAGGCCGCCTTGATCTTATCGCAAGCACTCGCCCACCACATATCAGCGCCGTAGCCGGGCTGGGAGACGAGGTTGGTCTCGCACAGGGCCGCCAGCACCTTGGGGTGGGCGCCCTGCAAATAATCGCATTCAAAAGAAAACATACTATCACTCCTTACACCGTGGCGTCTACGCGGTAGATGGGCAGTCCCTGCTCCACAAATTTGCGCTCGTACTCGGTGACGATGTTGTCTTCCACCTCGTCGGCGTGCAGGTCCAGAGAGATCTCCTGCAGGGTGTACCCACACTGGGAGAACTGAGCCAGCGAATACTGGAAGAAGACGCGACCGTCGGTCTTCTGAATCACGTGGGCGCCCTCGGGCAGGATGTTGCGGTACATCTTCAGGAAGTGGGGGTGGGTCAGGCGATGGGTGGCCTGCCGCTTCTTGGGGAAGGGGGTGGAGAAGTTGAGATACAACTTACGGATGGAGTGCGGGGGCAGGAAGCGATCCAGATACTCCGCATTACCCCACAGGAAGTGCAGGTTCGTAAGGCCGCGCTCCTGTGCCTCCTCGCAGGCGGAGACCAGCACGTTTGCATACACCTCCACCGCCAAGAAGTTCACGTCGGGATTGCGGGAGGCCAGTTCGCAGATGAATCCGCCCTTGCCGCAGCCGATTTCCAGCTCCACGGGGTTGTCGTTGCCAAAGATGGCGGTGTAGTCCAGGTATTTGGGCGCCTCGTCGGCGTCAAAGCGGACGCTGTCCGCCAACATATTGCTCCACAGGGTGCCGACGTCCGCCAGACGCTCCTCCAGATGCTTTTTCTTTCTCATTCGCATTGAAAATCCGCTCCTTTTGCAAATTATACTGGTAATTTGCAACGATATGTGTTAAGATAAATTAGATATTACAGTTTAATGACCAGTTCGCTGCCGGCGCGGCGCATATTGGCGTCCCCGGTCAGCACGGCGATGTTGCTGCGATACAAGAGGGCGGGGTCGGTGAGGAACTGCTCCTTGATCTGCTCCGCCTGCCAGGGGTCGCTGACCCGCAGGGTGACGCTGAGCAGCGTCCGCTCGCCGTCCATGACGGAGCAGGTGACCTCATAGCCACCCTCCTCCAGCTTGCGGATGTCGGTCTTGTTGTTCTTCTCCACCTCGCGGCGCTTGAGCAGCTGCAGGGCGGCCTTGACCGACCGCTCACGCAGGGTATAGGGGATGCGCACACCCAGGGACTCGCCGATCTGATTGCCGGTCACGGTGGTGGCCAGCAGGCGGTCGTCGGTCTGCACCAGATGCTGCAGGCGGATGAGGTCCTCGATGGCGTCCTCGGTATCGAAATAGTTGGCCATACCACCGGCGGTGATGATGTCGGTGAGGGCGTCCCGCGGGATGGGGGCGGCCACCGATTGCAGCATATAGCACAGCAGGATGCGAATCTCCTGCACGTTGGTCAGTCCACCCGGCTCTACGCCGGCCATAAATGCGTCTGCCATAGACGTAATCTCCTTGTTTCATAGAATTATTTATCCATTATACACTACTTTCAACGAAAAGAAAAGAGTGCGGACGAGAAAATTTATTTTTTCTTGGAAAGGAGTCCTGCCCGATGAAGAAAATACGTTTCATTTTGGCGCTTGTGTTGGCGATGACCCTGCTGGTCACCGCCTGCGGCGGCGACGTTACCCCTCCCGCCGAGCAGGGGGAGGATACCGGCCCCAGCATCAATTACGAGGATTACATCACCCCCGTGGTGGACCGCAAGGTCAGCGACCTGATCACCGCCGAGGAGTTGTCCGCCATTATGCAGGTGGAGGTGACCCCCAACATCGTCACCGATGCCTCGGTCACCTATCTGTCGTCTAACGGCCACTATATGGTGACCATCAGTATGGAGAATCGCACCCGCGACGAATTTGACGCCATGGTGGCGGATACCACCCTGTGGACTCCCCAGAGCGGGGTGGGTGAGGTCGCCTATTGGGGCGTGGACCAGAGCGAGCTGGTAGCCTATCAGGGCGGCTACGCCCTGAGCGTGTACGGCGTGCACGTGATCCCCGGATGCCTGCAATCCATTATGTTGCAGACGCTGAAAGGGCTGGAGAATCAATGAGGAATGGGGTGACCCAATTGAATAACGCTATGGACTTTGTGTGGGAGCGCACCTGGGCCGAGGTAGACCTGGACGCCATCCGCCACAATTACAATACCATCCGCGCCACCCTGCCGGCGGATTCCAAACTCTGCTGCGTGGTCAAGGCCAACGCCTACGGCCACGGCGCCAGCAAGTTGGCCCCCCTGTACGAGCAGATGGGTGCGGATTGGTTCGCCGTGTCCAATATCGAGGAGGCGTTGCAGCTGCGCCGCTTTGGGGTGACCCGCCCGGTGCTGATTCTGGGCTATACCCCCGCCGCCTGCGCTGAGATTTTGGCCCGCGAAAATTTCTCCCAGTGTGTGTACTCCGCCGAATACGGCCGCCAGTTGTCTGCGGCGGCGGTGGCGGCGGACGTGACGGTTAAGATGCATATCAAGCTGGACACCGGTATGGGTCGTCTGGGCTTCCGCGTCCCCGGTGAGGGGGAGGACTCTGTGGGCGGCGCCATCGCCACCTGCTGTCTGCCCGGCCTGGAGCCGGAGGGGGTGTTCACCCACTTCGCCACCGCCGACGAGGGCAAGGGTGGCGACCAGTTCTTCGCTATGCAGGGGATGCGCTTCAAGGCCGCCCTGGAGGAGTTGGAGGCCGCCGGCATTCAGTTTGAGATTCGCCACTGCGCCAATTCGGCGGCGCTGTCCGACCACCGCGAGGTGCGCATCGATATGGTGCGCGCGGGCATCGTTCTGTACGGCCTGCAGCCCTCCGCCGATCTGCGTCAGCCTATGTATTTGCGCCCCGCGATGAGCCTCAAATCCGTGGTCTCCCACGTCAAGACGGTGCCTGCCGGCGCCACGGTTAGCTACGGCCGCACCTTCACCGCCGACCGCCCGATGCGGATCGCCACCGTGCCCATCGGCTACGCCGACGGCTTCTGGCGGCAGAATAGTCCCGCCGGTGTGCAACTCACCCTCCGCGGTCAGCGTGCCACCATCCTGGGTCGGGTGTGTATGGACCAGCTGATGCTGGACGTGACCCACATCGACGGTGTGCAGATTGGTGACGAGGTGACGGTGTTCGGCACCGAGCCCGCCCTCACCGCCGAGGAGGTGGCTGCCGCCAACGGCACCATCGGTTACGAGGTCATCTGCGCCATCGGCGAGCGTGTGCCCCGCATCTACCGCGAGGGCGGCGAGACGGTGGACACCCTGGACAACTTAATGCGCTAAAAGTAAAACGCCTGCGGCAATCGCCGCAGGCGTTTTGTTATTTCTCGTTTGTTAGGCCTAAAATATAATCCACAGAAACTTGATGGAATTTGGATAGCTTAATCAGTAGTTCGGTGGGGATATCTCGTTGTCCCAACTCATAGTTGCTGTACACCTGCTGGGAACAATGCAGGATATCGGCCATCTTCTTTTGGGATAGATCTTTGTCCTCTCTTAGATCACGAATACGGGGATACACCATATTTCTCACCTCGTACATAGTATACGATACAACAAAATGCAGTATTGACTTTTACTGCAAAATGCAGTAAACTATGTAAGAAGGTGATTCTTATGTTAAGGCCTCGTCGCATTTTTGGCCAGTTGCTTGTTTTGTTCATCGTCTTATTTATTGTGGGATGTTCTCCTACCTACACGCCACGTTTGGTAGAGGAAAGAGAGCGTGAAGATAGCCGTGCATTTGTAGATGTACTGTCCGTTTCCCAATATCCCGATTATCCCACCGGGTGTGAATCGGTCACCGCCGTGATGGCACTGCGGCACGCAGGCGTTTCTACCAGCGTAGAGGATTTTATCGCAAATCACCTGCTTTGTGACGAAGCATTTTATGAAGAAAACGGCTTGCTCTATGGCCCTGATCCGTATGAGGTGTTTATTGGCGATCCTCGCCGCACCAATTCTTACGGCTGTATGGCACCGGTGATCGAACAGGCGCTACGATCCTGTGTGGGGGAGGGGCAGAGGGTTGTCAACACCACCGGCGAAACGCTTTCCGCATTGTGTAGCAACTATGTCGATAACGGCATTCCCGTCATCCTGTGGGCGACTATGGAGATGCGACCTGTCGGTAGCGGTCGCACGTGGTTTTTGCCGGACGGCAGACAGTTCACTTGGCCGTCAGGGGAACATTGCTTACTGTTGGTCAGTTATAACGAGAGTGAGTATCTTTTTAATGATCCTCGTCACGGCGCGGTGGTGGCCTACGATAAAAAATCCGTCGAGGTGGCCTATGCCTCGCTGGGCAAGCAATCACTGGTGATACAATAAAAAACGCCTGCGGCAATCGCCGCAGGCGTCTTTTGTTTACATAATGGTCTCCGCATACCGCACCGCCGCCATAGCGTCGGGGGCGTAGTGGTCGGCTCCGATTTTGGCGGCGTACTCCTCGGTGAGCACCGCACCGCCCACAATCACTTTGCAATCGGGGCATTTTTCCCGCAGTAAGCGGATGGTGGCCTCCATCGCCGGCACGGTGGTGGTCATCAGAGCGGACAGACCCACCAGCGGCGCCTTGTGCGCCATAGCGGCCTCAACCACCACCTCGGGGGGCACGTCACGGCCTAGGTCGATCACCTCGTAGCCGTAGTTTTCCATCAAGAGTTTGACGATATTCTTGCCGATGTCGTGGATGTCGCCCTCCACTGTGGCGAGGACGAACACGCCCTTCTTCGGCGCGGGCTCACCCTGGGCCATAGCGGCCTTGACCTGCTCGAATGCGGCGCCCGCCGCCTCGGCGGCCATCAGCAGCTGGGGCAGATACACCGTCTTTTTCTCAAACCCCTCGCCCACGCGATTGAGGGCGGGGATGATTTCTTCATTCACGATGACCAGCGGCTCTTTCTCCGCCAGCATCGCCGCCGTCAGGGTGGCGGCTTCGCCCGCCAAGCCCTTGCAAACGGCTCTCTGCAGAGGAGAGGCGTACTCCTCGGTGGTGGCGGTCGCCGTCGTCACGGCGGTGGTCACTGCGGTGGCAAAGTTGGCGGACGCGGCGATGTACTCGGCGCAATTTTCGTCCTTGTTGGTCAGGGCGCGGTGGGCGTAGTACACCCGCATCATATCCGCCGAGTGGGGGTTCATGATGGCGGCGGACAGACCGCTCTGCAGTGCCATCAGGAAGAAGGTGCTGTTCAGCACCTCACGGCAGGGCAGACCGAAGGATACGTTGGACACACCCAGAGAGGTGTGGCAACCCGGCTCCTCGCGGATTTGCCGTAGCGCCGTCAGGGTGACCGTCGCCGCATCGGGGTCGGCGGACACGGTCATGGTCAGGGTGTCGAACACAATGTCTTTTTTATCAATGCCGTACTTGGCGGCGGTATCCACAATGCGGCGGGCGATGGCCATACGGCCCTCCACCGTGGCGGGGATACCCTCCTCGTCCAGCGTCAGGGCAATCACCGTGCCGCCGTACTTTTTCACCAGCGGGAATACCGCCTCCATACTCTCCTGCTTGCCGTTGACCGAGTTGACCAGCGGCTTGCCGTTATAGCGGCGCAGGGCGGCCTCCATGGCCGCAGGGTTGGCGGTGTCGATCTGCAGCGGCAGGTTGATGACGGCCTGCAGCCGCTCCACCGCCTCGCAGAGCACGGTCGCCTCGTCGATGTCGGGCAAGCCTACGTTCACGTCCAGAATGTGCACGCCCTTCTCCTGCTGGGCGATGCCCTCGTTTACGATATAGTTCATATCGCCCTCAATGAGGGCTTGCTTAAATCGCTTTTTACCCGTGGGATTGATGCGCTCACCGATGAGCAGAGGGGCGTTTTTGAAGTCCACGGCGTGGGTGTAGGACGAAATCACCGTCAGGCCTTTATCCGTCAACGGCGCGGGTGTAAGCGCTTTCACATCCTCGCTCAGGGCACGGATATAGTCGGGGGTGGTACCGCAGCAGCCGCCCACCACACGCACGCCCTCACGCACCAGTTCGGCGATGGTGTCGGCAAACTCATCGGGTGCGACGTCGAACACCGTCTTGCCGTCCTCCACACGAGGCAGACCCGCGTTGGGTTTCAGCAGTACGGGAATGGATGCATTTTCCAGCAATTCCCGCACCACGCCCACCAGTTGCTTGGGGCCCAGCGAGCAGTTGGCACCGATGGCGTCCACGCCCAGTCCCTCAGCCAGCGCCACCATAGCGGCGGGGGAGGCGCCGGTCATCAGTTTGCCGTCGGCGCCGTAGGCGCCCGACACCAGCACCGGCAGGTCGCTATTCTCCTTGGCGGCTAAGATGGCCGCCTTGGTCTCGTAGCAGTCGTTGAAGGTCTCGATCAGGATGGCATCCACGCCGTATTTCACGCCCAGCTTCACCACGGCGGCGAAAGCGGCTACGGCATCCTCAAAATCCAGATCGCCCAAAGGCTTGAGCAACTTACCGCTGGGGCCGATGTCCAGCGCCACGTAGGTGGGGTGGTCGATACCAACCTGCGCCGCCCGTGCATTGGCGATGGCGGCGGCCACGATGGCCTCCAATTCCTCGGCGGAGTATTTGAGCCCGTTGGCACCAAAGGTGTTGGTGCTCACCACGTGGCTACCCGCCTCGTAATAGGCGCGGTGGATGGCGGTGATGGCGTCGGGATGGGTGAGATTCCACCCCTCGGGTGCCTCACCCGCACCCAGGCCCTGCGCTTGGAGCAGAGTGCCCATACCGCCGTCCAGAATGACGATATTCTCTTTTAGGAACGCTTTAAAATGCATAAAAATTCCTTACTTTCCCAAAATATCCGACAGATTCGCCATAATCTTGGCGGCGATGTCGGGCTTGTTCATCGAATAGAGGTGAATGTGGTTGATGCCGTTGGCGTAGAGGTCGATGATTTGGTCGGTGGCGTAGGCGATACCCGCCTGCTTCATCGCCGCGGGATCGTCGCCGAATTTGTCCACCAGGCTCTTGAATCGCTGGGGCATCATCGACCCGGACAGGGTGATGGCACGCTCCACCTGATTGCCGTTGGTGATGGGCATAATGCCGGGTACCACCGGCACCTCGATGCCCGCCTGACGGATTTTATAGAGGAAATTGTACAGCAAATTGTTGTCGAAGAACATCTGGGTGGTGAGGAAATCACAGCCTGCCTCTACTTTTTCTTTCAGATGGGCGATGTCCTCCGCCTGATGGCGGCTTTCGGGGTGCACCTCGGGATAGCACGCACCGCCGATACACAGATCGGGGCAAGTCTCCCGCAACTCCCGCACCAAATCAATGGCGTAATGATAGTCCCAACCGCTGCGGTCATCGTTTTCCATCCCTTTGGGGATGTCGCCGCGCAGCGCCATCACGTTCTGGATACCAGCCTCACGGATGTCTGCGATGCGCTCTTTCACCGTCTGGCGGGTGGAGGAGACGCAGGTCAGATGGGCGAGGGTAGGTACGCCGTAGCGCTCCTTGATGTTCTTGGCGATGTCCAGCGTGTAGCGGCTGGTACCGCCGCCCGCACCATAGGTCACGCTCATATAGGAGGGGCGCAGAGCGGCAATCTCCTCGGTGGCGGTCTTGACGCTGTCAAAGCCGGACTCGGTTTTGGGCGGGAACACCTCGATGGAGATGGAGAGGCTATCCTGCGCCAGTAATTCCTTGATTTTCATAAAAAATCACCTTCTTAACTATCCATTATATACCATAATAATGGGATAATCAAGCCTTGAATCAAGATTGTAGGGGTGAACTGTGTGGTCTCGCTGCGGCTCGGTCCACTCGCGGTTCTGACAGTCCACCGGACTGTCATTCATTGCCGCTCGTGTCGCTTCGCTACGCCCGCGGGCGGATAATATCCGCCCCTACAATTACGCACCAACCTTGTTGTTACATCGTAGGGGGCGTCGAGGACGTCGCCCCCTACGTATTCTATCCTACCTATTGCGTGCACGTAGGGGCGGCAACCTGCCGCCCGCAAGGCTCCCACCACGAAAAAACCGCCGCCGAAAGATTCGGCGGCGTTTTTTTAGCTTTTGCATTTATACGGGATCGTCTTTCCACACCGTCGTCCCCGTTACCAGCGGCGGCTGAGCAGGGGTGGTCACGGTGGTGCCGGTGTGGGCATCGGTATCACCAGGCATAGGGGTGAGTTCATCGTCTTTCTGCAGACGGCAGTTTTCCTCTACATACGCCATAAAGGCGTTCACCTTATCCTCGCCGATGTAGAACAGCTTTTCTGTATCCAACAGGTTGGTGCGCAGATAGCCGTTCTCCGACAAGGAAATGCTGATGTTGTGGTATCCCAATAGCGGCATATCGATGCGGATGGAAATCTTGGTATCGAACTGGAACTGCCAATTCTTATCATCGTATACGTTGGGTAGAGATTCGTCGCAGAGCAACATCTCCCACACCTTTTCTACCGTCAGACCGGCGTATTCCTTGTCGTGGTAGGTGCCGTTTTCATCGCGGTAGGAGTGGTATACCGTACCCACACGCAGATGCTCACGCAAATTCAGGTCGTTGATAAACTGACCCAAGGTGGCAGGAGGATATTTACTGCACACAGCGGGGAAGTAGTCGGTGCGGTCGGGATACTGCAACGCCACGGCGCAGGCGGGATTGATACCCTTGATGCGGTATACCTTGCCCACGATGTCATAGCCGGTCTCGGTGTAGATGTCGTAGCCGTGGAGGTTCACGTCCTCTATATACTCCTCCACCATCGCTTTGTCGACGGTGATGTCGTGCACCGTATAGGAGCCGATGTCGAATCGCTCAAAGTCGGGGAATTTCTGCCAAATGGGTTTATCTTCCCATTTCGGTTCGTACCAGATTTCACTATTGGTAGGGGCGGTGCTGGTGGGCGTACCGCCGGTGGGTCTGGGCGGTGCTACATCGGTGGGCTCGACAATGTCGGGGGCAGTGTCATCGGTATCGGTGGACACACCCGCGTTGCCATCGGGATTGTTCTGCTGTGCGGTGGTTGTGGTGGTGTCACCGTCATCGTCGGTGATGGTGGTATCGGTCAGGATGGGCGGCTTTTCCTTTGCCCACGGCTGGGCGACGGCCAAACCGACCACCAGTGCCACAGCCGCCACGGCGGCGGTAATACGGGGCAGCCATACCTTGAGGGGAATCGGCTTGGCGGCGGCACCCGCCACCAGATCGTCGTCGATATCGCCGAATAGGCGGTTGAGTCTCTCTTCTTTCTTCATAGGGCAATACCCTCTTTCTCCAAAAATGTTTTCAGTTCGTCACGGGTGCGGGAGAGGGTCATCTTGACCGCGCTCTCGGTGGCGTGGCTGTCGGTGGCGATGGCGGCGATGGTGTCGCCGTACCAGTAGCGGCGGATGAACGTCCGCCGCTTGTCCGCAGGCAACTGCCGCAGGAATCGGGACAGCGCATCCCGCACCGCCATATCGTCGGCGGGGTCACCATCCCCATCGGGCAGAGCATCCCGCCACTCCTCTAAGATGGCGGCCTGGGTGCCGCCACCCCGCTTGTCGGCGGTGAGGGCGGCATAGCGGTCCAGCGCCAGACGGCGGGTGATCTTGCCGAGGAAGACGCCCAGTCGCGACGGACGATGGGGAGGGATGGCGTTCCACGCCCGCAGATAGGTGTCGTTGACGCACTCTTCCGCATCCTGCGGATTTTGCAGGATGCCCAGCGCCACCCGATGCAGATAGCGGCTGTATTTCTGCCGCGTTTCGGTCAGCGCTTGCTCGTCCCGCCCAAAAAACAGCTCTACGATGCGTTTATCCTCCATCATCCCACCTCCTTTTTGCCGATGGAAAGGCCTTTCACCTCTATACACGGTTTTTGCCACAGAAACGTCACATTTTTGGGAGATTTTGTAATTATATTATATAATTTTGGCCTCTGAAAAGCAATAAAAAAGAGCCTGACCATAGCGGTCAGGCTCTTTTTGTATATCCTTATTACTTCAGCGCGTCCATAGACTGGGTCAGCAGATTCAGCTTCTCCTGCATGGCGGCGGCCTGCTCGCGGGCGCCGTTGACGACGGCCTCGGGAGCCTTGTCGGTGAAGGCGGGGTTGTTCAGACGCGCCATCACGCCGTCCAACTGCTTCTTCACGTTGTTATATTCGCGCTCCAGACGAGCCAGCTCGGCGGCCTTGTCCACCAGAGCGTCCATGGGGATCTTGATGGTGGCGGCGCCGGTGACGATGCTCACCGCACCGGGCACGTCGAAGCTCTCGCCGATATGCACCTCGGCGGCGGAGGCCAGTCTCTGCAGGAAGGGCACGCCGGCGGCGAAGGTGTCCGCAAAAGCGGTCTCGATGTACAGGTCCGCCTTCTTGGAGGGGGGCACGTTCATCTCGGCGCGGCGGTTACGGATGCCACGGATGGCCTCCATGATGCGCTCCATCTCCTTCTCCTCGGCGGCGAAGGACAGGGCGGCATCGTACACAGGCCACTCAGAGATCATCAGGCTGTCGCCCTCGTGGGGCAGGGTCTGCCAGATCTCCTCGGTGATGAAGGGCATAAAGGGATGCAGCAGCTTCAGCATACCGGTCATCACGTACAGCAGCACGCGGCAGGCGCTGTCGGCGTCCTCGCCCTGCAGGCGGGACTTGCACAGCTCAATGTACCAGTCGCAGAAGTTATCCCAAATGAAGTCGTACAGCTTATTCACCGCAATACCCAGTTCGAACTTCTCCAGGTTGTCAGTGACCGCCTGCACCAGCTCGTTGTAGCGGGACAGAATCCACTTGTCCTCCAGCTTGAGATCGGCGGGCAGGGTCAGGGCGATGTCACGATCGGCAAAGTTCATCAGCAGGAAGCGGGCGGCGTTCCACAGCTTGTTGGCGAAGTTACGGCTCGCCTCTACCTTATCGGTCATATAGCGCATATCGTTTCCGGGGCTGTTACCGGTAGCCAGCATAAAGCGCAGAGCGTCGGCACCGTACTTGTCGATCTCCTCCAGAGGATCCACGCCGTTGCCCAAAGACTTGGACATCTTGCGACCCTGGCTGTCACGCACCAGGCCGTGAATCAGCACGGTCTTGAAGGGGCTCTTTCCGGTGTAGTGCAGACCGGAGAAGATCATACGGCTCACCCAGAAGCCGATGATGTCGTAGCCGGTGACCAGCGTATCGGTGGGATAGAAATAATCCAGCTCCTCGGTCTGGTTGGGCCAACCCAGAGTGGAGAAGGGCCACAGAGCAGAGGAGAACCAGGTATCCAGCACGTCCTCGTCCTGATTGATGTTCTTGGAGCCGCACTTGGAGCAGCAGCAGGGATCCTCACGCAGGACCATCATCTCGCCGCAGTCATCGCAGTACCACACAGGGATGCGGTGGCCCCACCACAGCTGACGGGAGATGCACCAGTCGCGGATGTTGGTCATCCAGTTCATGTACTGCTTGGAGAAGCGCTCAGGCAGGAACTGGGTCGCGCCGGAGGTGACGGCCTCAATGGCAGGCTTGGCCAAGGGCTTCATGGACACGAACCACTGCTTGGACACCATGGGCTCGATGACGGTGTTGCAGCGATAGCAGGTGCCGACCTCGTGGGTCAGGGGCTCAATGGACTTGAGCAGGCCCAGCTCGGTCATATCCGCCACGATGGCCTTACGGGCCTCGTCGGTGGTCATGCCGGCGTACTTGCCGCAGTCCAGCACCTCCAGGTTCTCGATGTCATCGGAAGCATCCTGCGCGCGGGTCATGTGACCGTCGTAGCTGAACACGCGCACCAGGGGCAGGTTGTGACGGGCGCCGACCTCGTTATCGTTGGGGTCGTGGGCGGGGGTGATCTTCACCACGCCGGTGCCCTTGGTCATATCGGCATGCTCGTCGCAGACGATCGGGATCTCC
>JAZREF010000044.1:0-3383 GCA_045660625.1 Acutalibacteraceae bacterium | reverse complement strand
ATTTCATTCTTATTTATTCTACACCATTCTTATCAAAAAAGCAAGGATTTACTTTTATCTTACCTCAATCTTCGTGCCGGTGTAATAATGTTCCAGTATCTGCCGATAGGTATACCCCTGCCGCGCCAGATAATCCGCCCCGTGCTGGCTCATCCCCACCCCGTGACCGTACCCCTGCACCGCAAAGGTGAATTGCCCCTCGGCATAGGTCACCGCAAAGGCCGCCGACCGTAGCCCAAACAGTTGCCGTACCCGCGTGCCGGCCAGTTGGGTGTCCCCGATGGGTTGCTGCGCCACCGTGCCGCCGTCCGAGAGGATGGGTTGCCCGAACCAGGTGGCGGGATCCTCGCCCAGCACCGCATCGGGCAGCTCGGTGGCGAGCAATTCCCGCACCTTCTCGGCGGAGAGGGTCACCTCCGAGGCGTACCCCGCCGACAGGCGGTCGCCGGGGCTGGCCACCGCCTGCAAATAGGGGATGTCGGCGCCCCACACCACCTCGGCGGACTCGGTGGAGCCGTTGCTGATGGCGTGGTAGCAGGCGTGGATGAGTTTGCCGTCGTGGACGAGGGCGATTCCCCGCACCGCCGCCACCGCGGCGGCCAGTTTCTGCCGATTCTCGTCGTATTGGTCGCCCCACCGCAGACGGAGCTTTTCCTCGGTGTAGTCGTTGGGGAAGGCGGCGTTGGGGGTGACGAAATCCGCCCCCATCAGGGCGGGGTCTGCCTTTTCAGCCTGTGCCTCGCGGCGGCGGGCGTAGTAGGTGTAGGCCGCCACCGCCTGAGCCTTCAGCGCCTCCTCGTGGTAGGAGGGTCCCATCTCCATCGCCAGCGTGCGGATGAGGAATTCCTCCTCGGAGAGGGTCACCACCTCCTCGCCGCAGAGCACCCGAAACACCCCCTCCGCCTCCGTCGTGTCCGACGGCGCGGTAGGGGCGGATTGGGTGGTGGTGCTCGTCGGCGGGTCGGGGGCGCCGTCGTCGGACGCCACCGACAGGGCGGGTAGCGGGATGAGCATCAGCAGCACCGCCATAGTGATCAAAAACCATCCGTATCCTTTCATAAGGAAATCGTCCTTTCTGTGCGTTTTTCTTGACTTTATCCGCAAATGGGGGTATAGTAGACGATGGAATACAAGGCGAGGTTTGTCCTTGCATTATGGATATGTCGCGGGATGATGAAATAGACCGCGACGCAGAAAGGCGGAAGAATATGAGAAACCAACAGCGTGTTTCCATGATGGCTAAGATGATGACGGCGCTGGGCGCCATTGGTGCCGGGTTGGCCGTAGTGATGCGGGTGTGGCTGGCTCCTGCTCAGCGGGATATCGACACCGGCCTGTTCACCAGCAACACCACGGTGATTTGGCTGCTGCTGGCGGCGGTGGCCGGCTTGGCCGCATTGGCCTTCTTGATGCGCGGTTGCCCGCGGCAGGAGATTACTCAGCGTTCCGTGCTGCTCCTGTCGGTGGCGCTGCTGGCGGTGGGTGCAGTGATGACCCTGTTCGGTGGCGTGGAGATGCTGGCGCGTCTCGGTATCGTCGAATTCTATACCGTGCGCAAGACCGCCGACCCCGTGACCACCCTGAGCACCGCGATGCAGTGGTTGCAGACGGTGTTCTGCCTGCTGGGCGGCGTGGCGCTGGTGCGTTACGGCCTGGTGCTGGCCTCTGAGGGAGCTACCCGCCGCGGTTCCGCTCTGTGGAGCCTGCTGGCGCCGGTGTTGTGGCTGTGGTTCACCCTGGCGAATTACGAGATGTCCTATGCCAGTATGGTGCGCCTGTCCGACGGCTTCTTCACCCTGATGATGTACATTTTCGAGATGGTATTCCTCTTCGCCTTCGCCCGCTATATGTCCGGCGTGGGCAAGATGAGCGTGGGTATGCTGCTGTTCTGTTCCGGTGGCGCCACCCTGTTTGCTCTGTCCGCTCCGCTGGTGCGCATCTTTATGTATTTGCTGCAGGACGTGGAAGCCTTTGCAGCAAACGGCGCCCCCGGCCCGCTGGATTTGGCGGTGGGCGTGCTGGCGCTGGTCACGGCGGTCTCGCTGTGCCGCAGCCTGGATCAGGCGCCCCCCTCCGACGAGGAGGAGGACGCTCCCGCCTGGTCGGTGTCGGAGGACGCCGACGTGGATCTCATCGATATGTCGGATGAGGGCACCGACGCTGAATAAAGCGCGGTGTAGAATACGCTCCACACAGGGGAGAGGGTGTCTTGCAACAGTTCCCTCTCGGTGGGGGTGGTGTACAGCCGCACCCCCGCAGGCGGCTCGTCCGCCTGCCCGCAAGAGAATACAACCGTATCATCGCAATGCACCAGACTGCCGCCGTGTAGTCTGGTGCATTCTTTTATCACCGCCAGACTCTCCGCGTCGGCAAAGGGGGCGGCGGCGGTCACCGCCATCGCCAAGCCACCCGCCTGCTCCTGCAACCGCACCCACACGGGGCTGCGGGGTGCCGCGGCACACGCCCGACCCAGCAGATGGCAGAGGGAGACGCTCAGCACCCGCGGGTGGATTAGGGTGTCCGCGCCGATGGCGGTCTCGCGGGCGGGGAAGAGGAGGATAGGCTGTCCCATCCCCGCTGCCAGTCGCTGGGCGGCGGACAGGATGGCCTGAATCAGCGGTGCGGGATTGCTCCACACCAGCGGACGGGCGGCTCCGGCGGTCTGCCGCAGCTCCTCCACCTCCCATCGCCCCAGCAGGGTCAGTTTTTGCAGATATTCCCGCCGCTGGTCGGGGGTTTGCTCCGCCGGCGGCGGCGCGGCGAGGAAGTAGGCGGCCAATTCTTCCCGCAGATGCCCCTCGCGGGAGGGGAGGGGGTGATTTTCGGTGTCCATAGGCGGCTCCTTTTTATCGATATTTCATAGTGTGATGGGCGATTTGTCAGCGCCTTTGTTCAAATCTACAAAGTTAGTTAAAAATTAAACAATCTAAAAATTTTACTTGCAATTTCCATCTATTTGAGATACAATAAATAAGGACTGCGAGATTATAATGCAGAACTATAATTTTTGGAGGTATTTTATCATGGCTGTTAAAGTTGCAATCAATGGTTTTGGCCGTATCGGCCGTCTGGCTTTCCGTCAGATGTTTGGCGCTGAGGGTTACGAGCTGGTCGCTATCAACGAGCTGACCAAGCCCAGCATGCTGGCTCACCTGCTGAAGTACGACACCGCTCAGGGTCGTTACGACGGTCACACTGTGGAGGCTGACGACGAGGCCGGCACCATCACTGTGGACGGCAAGGTTCTGAAGACCTATGCCGAGAAGAACGCTGCTGATCTGCCCTGGGGCGAGATCGGTGTTGAGGTCGTGCTGGAGTGCACCGGCTTCTACTGCTCCAAGGATAAGAGCCAGGCTCACATCGATGCCGGCGCTAAGAAGGTT